>JAVFAP010000317.1:0-5513 GCA_034002445.1 bacterium
GAGAATCACGATTGGGAACGATATCGATGTACATGGCATGAATTATAGATCATTAAACAATCATATCAAGGGAATTTAATACAATTTACATGGGTACAATTTTACATAAAAAAAGAACCTTTTCGGGTACAATCGCCCCTATTCATGGGGAGAAAATGAGATTAGCCCCATCAAAAAACTCTGGAACTCCGGCCTAAAAAAAGCGCTGAAAGCGCGTCCCCTGGATAGCGAAGCGGGGAATCCGCGCCAGCGGATGGAACGCTGGAGCGGCGCCGCAGCGGGTGGGCTTACCGTGACACGTACCGACCCTGTGTTTATGGGCATTCACCACCCCCGAATGTTCCACAAAATAATCCGCCCCGCCTAACACCCAGGGCTCTTTCGCAAAACAAATGACCTCTCCCCTGGGCTATCCAAAGTGCCGCACCATATCTGTGTAACCTAACACATCCTACCCACGAATTGCATCCTAAAAAAAGCGCTGAAAGCGCGTCCCCTGGATAGCGAAGCGGGGAATCCGCGCTAGCGGATGGAACGCTGGAGCGGCGCCGCAGCGGGTGAGCCTACCGTGAAACGCACCGACTCTGTTCCCCCCTGACCCCCCACCTCCGTCAAACAAAAACTCCCCACTACTTTTTCCAAAAAAAATTTGGGTCTTGCGAAAATTAACGGTAAACTGAAGGTATATGGTTGGTAAGAAGAGTTGGAAGCCACAAAAAGGGGCCGCTACGAACAAGTAGGAGTAATGCAACCGTAGCGGCCCTAAGAGGTTGGAAGCCCAAACAACACACTAGATGATTTTTGCGGTTTTGTCAAGAATTTTTCTGGCCATTTTCCCATCATGGAGCCGCGAGCCACTCCCGTGTATTGCACTGGCCTGCCAAGCATAAAATTTCATAATGGATGGTTTGCGCCAGTCTCGCGAGTTCTTCCGCTGTGATCACCTCTTGACCTTGCTGGCCCAGCAAGATTGTCTCCTCTCCAACCGCCACCGCACCCGCCTCGCTGATATCGACAGTGACCATATCCATCGACACCCGCCCCACCACGGGGCAGCGCACTCCGTGGACCAATACCGAAGCCTGATTGGAAAACGCACGCAAATACCCATCCGCGTAACCGATCGGCAGCGTGGCGATCTGCCGTGCCTCGCGCAGGAGGCAGGTCCGGCCATAGCCGATGGTCGAGCCCGCGGGCACTCGGCGAATCTCCACGATGGTGCTTTTCCAGGTCATCACCGGCCGAATCCCCTCCGGCAGACGAATTGCCTCGGATGGGGCATACCCATAACAGGCAATCCCAAACCGCACCATCTGCATGGTACTGCGTGGGTATGCCAGCCCCGCGGCCGAATTGGCGGTATGAAAGAGCAGCCTCCGCTTGCCGAATAACGCCTCCGTCCCTTGCTCAAATTGGGTAATTTGCTGCTCGGTTTGCGCCATATCCTCCTCATCCGCCCCCGGATAATGCGCCATCACGCCCACCACCTCAATCCCTGGCATCTCGAGGACACGCTCGATCTCCTCTTTTGAATAGGGGAACGGAAAACACATCCTTGAAATCCCCACATCCAGCGAAAGATGGACAGGGATCCGCTGTTGCCGCCGTTCTCCCACCTGGGAGAGCCGCTGGGCCGCCGCCAATGAGCCCACCACCTCCTCGATCCGCCACGCCAGCCCCTCGTCCACTTCATCCGCTGTGGCGGGCCGCAAACGTAGTATGGGTACCTCGATCTCCATCTCTCGCACGATCCGCGCTTCCCAATTTTCCGCGATGGCCAGATAGGAAGCCCCGGCCCGTATCGCGAGGGGCGCGACTTGCGCCAAGCCATGCCCATAGGCATCCGCTTTGACAACCGCACACAACCGGCATCCAGGGGGGAGAAGGGAAGAAAGTAAACGGAGATTGGCTTCGAAAACTGCAAGATCGATGAAAACACGTGTATGATGGTACATCTCTTTGGATTCTTTCTGTTTCTTGACAGATCGGCTCCCTGCGGATACCGAACAGATTAACCTAGCTAGTATGGAGTAATGAATACAATGGCCAAATGCACAGACTCGTTCAATCAGGCGTTCAGCCACACCAAAAGGCTACTTTTTCAACCATTCCAATTGGTTTTTTGGCTTAAACTGGTCTTTTTGCTTTATGCGGTCTACGCCCTCTCTTCCTTGTTTCAATTAACCACCAACCTGCTGTTGCTGGCGGATATCAATTTCCAAGAAATCATTTGGGTTCAAGTCGTACCCGTCCTGCTTGGCATGTTTCTTCTGGTCATTCTGTTTCAACTCTGTTCGCTGTTCCTGTCCGCGGTGACCCGCATTTTGTTCTATGATGCCGTCTGGAGCGGGGTTTCCCAATACCTGGAATCCTTCAGCCAGTATTTTTCTCAGATCCTTTCCTACATTTTATGGAACATTGCTTTTGCCATCGTCCTTTTTCTGGTGGCGGCTCTCGGATTTGTCATCCTCGCGGGGATCGCCTGGTTTATCGGGATGACTTCCGCTGGCATGCAAATCTTTCTTCTCGTCGGTGGATTTATCTTGGCTCTGGTTCTCTTGGGAATCCTGATTCTCTATTTTACCACCCTGGACGCCTTGGTCCTGCCCCAGATGATCACCAAAAAAATGGGGATTTTCGCTGCCTGGAGTGTTGCCTCCGAGATCATCCGCCAAAGTGTGGGCGAATTCCTCGGCTTCACGGCCCTGCGGATCGCGGTCAAACTTGCCTATGGGGTTGTTTTGTTTGGGGTGCTGTTTACAGTGTATATTGTCATATCCGCCCTCAGCGGCGCGGGAATGGAACCCAAGGCGATGTTTGTGGAGCAACTGATCACCACGGTTCTCACCCAGCCCCTGATCGGAGTCTTGCTCTTCCTCCTACTGCCCTTATCGGTCTTCATGGATTGCTATTCCCTCTGCTTTTGCGCCACCATGCAGCAAGATCCCCAACTCCTGCCCCAAACAGGCGAACCGGCACTCCAACCCCTGGTCAAATTGGATGAGTCCCTTGAACCCGATATGCCCGCCGAAACGACCGTGGATCCCAGCCCGCTTGGTTCCACCCCAGGGGGGCCTATCCGCTTCCGCGACATCCCGATTGATGATTCGCCTTCCCAATCCCGGCCTGATGATCCTCTGCCTTGAAACCTACGGGATGTCCAGTTTTTTCCAAATGGAAATCCAACAAAAAAGGCACGTTGAACGTGCCTTTTTTGTGCCAGTTTCGATCCAGTGGCAAGCGACGATTAATTCAGCGCCTTCGCGTAGGCTTCGTACGTTTTTTTGTCAAATAATACAAACCGTACACATTGGATCCCGCTGTGCGAGGCCAAGAATGCTTGGACTGCTTCTACGGCGATCCGTGCGGCCGCTTCCACCGGATAGCCGTAGGCCCCGGTACTGATGGAGGGAAAGGCAATCGTCTCGATACCATGCGCCAAGGCCACTTCCAAACTGCGGCAATAGCAAGAGGCTAGTTGCTCGGCTTCGTGATGAATCCCGCCCCGGTAAATTGGGCCTACGGTATGGATGACATAACGCGCTTTGAGCCGTCCGCCCGGGGTGAGTTTCGCATCCCCTGTCTTGCACCCCCCCAATTTCTTACATGCCTCTAAAATAGTGGGGCCACCCATTCTATGGATAGCCCCATCGACTCCGCCACCGCCTAATAGAGATGTATTGGCTGCGTTCACAATGGCGTCGGTGTCTTGCTGGGTAAGATCCCCAAGCACCAACTCAAGGCAAACGCCGTGGATCCGGTTCATTGAATGATGACAAAACTTTTGACATCCTTGACGCCTTGCGTGGTCTGGGCTGTTGTCAATGCCTTTTCTTTTGCCGCATTGTCTTTCACTTTGCCATCCAGCGTCACAACACCCTTATCGACGAAAATGTCGATGGAGAACGGACCTTCGGGCCCCAGTTCCGATTCCAATTGCGCCTTGATCTGATCGGCAATAGCCTGATCATTGACCGCTTTCTTTTGAGATGACGCGCAACCAACAAAACTGACGCTCATGGCTACAACCAGCAAAAGCAATAACAACCGATGAAGTTTCATGTGATCCTCCAGATAATTTGGTAAATGGTTTCTCCGGGAAACCGGTGCGTATAACGTGGATATTATGATACGAAACCCCGCAATTTCAAGCAAGATGAAAACGATTCCCCTCTTTCTTCTCCCAAAATCTTTTCCACCCCCATCTAACCTCCCCCTCCACACCACTCATGACTCCCTGCCCACTGCTTTATGGATTCTATGGATAGCGGCACAAACCAGATCCACTTCGTCCTCTTTCATGTCCGAATAGAGCGGCAAACTGAGGGCATGCTCTTGCAGATGCAGGGTGTGGGGCAACTGTTCATCCAGCGCCTCGCCCCCAAAGCCCAAAAACGCCTGCATGCGGTGCAGCACCGGGGAATAATAGACGCGGGTGTGGATCTGCTCCGCCTTGAGGGCTTCCATCAGCCGATCCCGGCTCATGCCAAATGACGCCTCCACAACGATCGAGAAATCCTTGTAGGATGAGATATCGCCTTCTTGTATCCGTTGAAAGCCAATCCCAGGCACCTCCGCCAGCCGCTCCTTGTACCACCCTACCGCCTGGTTCCGGTGCCGTGAGGCGGCCTCCAACTGCGTCAGCGAATACAGCGCCAGGATGGCGTGCAGTTCGCTCATCCGCGCGTTCAGCCCTGGGAAAAGACAATCGTAGTTTCCTGGGTTCCCATAGTTGCGCCCAATACGCACGTGCTCCGCAATGGCTGGATCGTTGGTGCTGACAATCCCCCCTTCCGCAGCGATTAATAACTTGGTGGGCGACAGGCTGAAGACCTCAAACCGGCCATTTTTCCCTAACGGCTCACCCTGGTGATAGGCGCCGAAGCCATGCGCGGCGTCGAAGGCCAGGAATAGCCCATGCCGGTCCGCGATATGCTGCAAGGCTTCGATTGGGGCGGGACTGCCAAATTGGTGGACTCCCAGGATCAGCGCGGTGTCTGGAGTGATCGCCTCTTCGACTCGGGCTGGATCGATATTCATGGTCTCGCCGTCCACATCGACGAAACGCAGCCGCAGCCGGTTCCATACCGGAGCGATCCCCGAGGCCATGAAGGTAAAACTGGGCAGAATCACTTCCGCCCCTTCCGGCAGCTGCAAGGCCTGGATCGCCAGCACCAGCCCCGTGGTGCAGCTGGAAACCGCGGTGGCATTAGGCACCCCCAAACTTGCCGCGACCTCCAGCCCCAGCCGCTCTGCATAAGGCCCCGTGGTCACCATGCCACTGCGTAGGATTTCATCATAAACAGGGGATAACTCGCCCAGGGAGGGCAGGCAAGGCCTTACAAAGGGGATGGGCTCAGTGGTCAATGGCTCTCCACCCTGTATTGCAGGTTTTGTAGACATAAGCGATACTGAATCTCCGCTGCAATTGGTTTTCTATCCCTTATCGGCGAAAGTCGCCATAAGTTAAGAAAAATCATTGGAATATGATAAAATGAATACATCTGTTAAAA
>JAVFAP010000318.1:0-5505 GCA_034002445.1 bacterium
CA
The DNA here is from genome assembly GCA_034002445.1 of bacterium. Classification (GTDB taxonomy): domain Bacteria; phylum Hinthialibacterota; class Hinthialibacteria; order Hinthialibacterales; family Hinthialibacteraceae; genus JAVFAP01. The sequence continues at coordinate 3 of JAVFAP010000318.1, forward strand.
TCGGCAAATACCCCCGGAAACCGCCATGCAGGGGTGATTCGGGCGGCAGATAGGCTTTCCAGTCGCCGCCAAAGAGGTGCAAGCCCATCCCCGCGATACGCTCCAACACCGTCCGTCGCCGGGCCGCTGAGCCCTGGCAGAGCAGGTAGCGGAAAATGGCGTATTCCTCCGCCTCGCTTTCCAATTGGGGCAATCGATTTTGAACCAGGTATTGGTACAGGTTTTTCTCAGGAGAAAACACACCGAGTTCGGCTTCCGCGGCCCGGATGGCTTCGATCAAGTCGTCCCGCCCAGCCCAGCGCGCAAAAAATTCTTGGACCGCCGGCGGGGCCAGCCCCAGCGAGTTCCCCACGAACACAATGGGGATTTGCCGGGAGGTGGGCAGGGGCCGTTCCGCCACATAATCCGCCATGAGGGGAATAAAGAAGGGATGGGGCGCACCCCTTTTTTGAAAATAGGGGATGAGGTGCTCTTCAATCAGCGCGGTTTGTTCACCGGGGTAGTACGCGGTGTCGTAATACGCGATGTTGGATACCGCTTGCAGCCACACCGCCCCGCTGGCCTCAAACCATTCTTTTCGTAGGAATTTGGGAGCGTGATAGCCATAACTGATAACCAGTTCGGGGCTAAATTCCCGGAGGATACGCAAAATCTGCGGCTCGATGCTTCGCCAGCTGGCCTCGCCAAAGGCATCGATTTGATAGCGGTTCAAAACCAGGTAACGCGTGGCCAAACCGCGCTGATGCAAGGCGTTTTGAATCGCCCGGGTATGCGCTTCGCCTGGAGCACCCGGCCAGCAATCGATCAGGAGCACCCGCGATACCGTGTTGATTATCTTCATTTCCGCCCGTTCCACCAGTTCCACCCGCAGCCGGTCCATTTCCACGCGATAAGCTTTGTACCGTTCTTGCAGCGCCAACGCAAAATAGGATGGATCGATCCGTTCCGCCACTTCCGGCCCATTGAGCAGATACGCGGGCTGCACCTCCAGTAGTTTCAGTTGTTCAATCGCCTGACAGACACTCGAGATCCTGCTTTCTCCATAGGCGAAATGCAGCCGCCCCGTCGCCAGCGAAGAGCGGATATCCAACAAGGCCAAGCAGGCGTAAATCCGGGCAGGGCTGCTTTCATACACCAGGACGTGCAAATGGGGATTTTTATGCAGGCGGGGAATCACATGGGCCAAGGTATAACCGATCGCGTTGCCATGTAAAACCAAGAGGCCCAGTTCGCGGGGCGTCACCACCAATTCATGACGGATGGCGTGTAATTCTTCATGTACATCGGTCCCGCCAAAAAGCCAGGTTTCCCCTTGCGATCGGCTCTTGCCCCGGATTAGTCCATCCTCTTCCTGCAACCAAAGCGATTCGGTTTGTAAAGCATTGTGGATGAGCGATTTCAGTTCTGGCGCATACATTTCAAGATACGCCATATTATGCTGTAGCGCGGGTGTGTTGAGAGTATGTAACGAAACCCAGGGGTGTTCCAATGCGGCGCGCCCTTTCTTTCCGTCTCGATCGCTGGTCTTCATGAGAGATCGCGGGTACAATTTGCCCAACCAATGCCGTTCAGTATAAGAGAAAAAACCAAATCACACACGATGCTTGAAGAATCTCTCGCTACAAAAAACCGAATTTTTTTGCCCCGTTACACCAAGTGCTTTGTTTGCGGCAAGACCAACCCGATTGGATTGGATCTCACTTTTTCGTTCCACAATGGCCGGATCGAAACCCAGTTCACCCCTCTCCCCCCGCATTGCGGCTATCACAGCATTGTCCATGGCGGCATTCTCGCCACCTTGCTGGATGAATGCATGGGCTGGACTGGCATCCTCTCCCGTCCCGTCCTGGCCAAATCGGTGGAATTGACCATCCGCTATAAAGAATCCGCCCTGGTCCATCAACCCCTGTTAATCTGGGGAGAACTGGTATCGGACCGCAAACGCCTTCTGACCGCCCGGGGGGGTGTGGAAAATGCCGAGGGAATATTGCTGTGCAGCGGCGAGGGCAAATATATCATCCTCCCCCCTGACGAGCAACGGGCTGTGGAAGAAGAAGCCCAGTGGGGCGACACGCTGCAACAATCGTATGCGCAGATCCAGCGCCTCCGGTAGTGACATGCCACCCCCCCGACGGTCCCCGTTTTCGGGAATCCATCCCTTTCCAACCGGGAGAGGAGAAAGCCGTGAATATTCCCTCTTTTGTCCAAAGGGGATAGGGTGTGGGACAAAAACCAGGTATTCTGTACTGTATCCCTTGAAAGTGAAATCCAACCATGACCATCCTGGCTTTGGACCATATAACATTACACCTGGGCGGGAAACCCATTCTCCGCGATTTATCCATCGACTTTTGGGAAGGCCACATTCACGCCCTTATCGGCCCCAACGGCGCGGGAAAATCGACCACCGCCAATCTCATCATGGGGCTTGCTGGTTATCGGCAATATGATGGCGATATCCTGTTCGAAGGTGCTTCCATCAAGGCGTTACCCATCCATGAACGCGCGCAGCGGGGAATCACCCTGGCCTGGCAGGAACCGGCCCGTTTCGAAGGCCTGCTGGTGAAGGACTTTATCCTCGCCTCGGCCAAGGAAAAAACCGAAGGCCGTGTCAAAAAGGTACTGGACTATGTCGGCTTGAACCCCGACCTCTATTTTTCGCGCAAGGTCGATAAAACCCTCTCCGGCGGCGAACGAAAGAGGATCGAACTCGCCAGCATCCTGGCCATGAAGCCCAAACTGGTGCTGATGGATGAGCCGGACAGCGGCATCGATGTCGAAGCCTTGGAAAAAATTTTCCAAGCCCTGCGCTACCTGAAAGAAAACCAGGCAACCATCATCATGATCACCCACAGCCTGACCGTGCTGCAACAAGCCGACCACGCTTTTCTTCTCTGCTGTGGGCAGCTGGCCGATCAGGGTTCGGTATATAAAATCGCCCAGTATTTCGAGAAAAACTGCCTGCCCTGCATCGATCCCAATCCAACCCAGTTGGCCGCCATGGAGAATCAATGATGGATAACGCCACCCTGCTCGATACCCTGTACGCCTCCATCGGCACCAACCGTCACGCCCGCTGCGGCGACCCGGAGGTTGCCCGGATCGAGATTCACCACAACCTGATCCTGGGTGTCCACCTGGTTCCAGGCCTGCAAGTGGACGCGACAGAAACCAAAGAGGGTATCGAAGCCAAGATTGTCATCGAAAAAGGCGCGAGAATTCAAAAGCCGATCCAGATCTGTTTTGGCATGATCCCCGAAACGGGGATACAAGAAATCACCCTGGATATTCACGCCGAGGAAGGCTCCCGCGCGGGGATCATGGCATATTGCACCTTCCCCAACGCGGTGGATATCCGCCATGTCATGGATGCCCGTATCACCATCGGCAAGGGGGCGGAATACGCCTATTTCGAGCGGCATGTGCATGGCCAAAATGGCGGTGTGAACGTGGTGCCGCACACCAAGATCCATGTCCAGGAAGGGGGCCGGTTCCAAACTGACTTCGAGTTGATCAAAGGCCGGGTAGGTCAGATCGATATCGATCTGGAAGTCACAGGGGAAGCACATAGCGTATCCGAACTCAAAGCGCGCATCAGTGGGGCAGGCGAAGACCGCATTCAAATCCGCGAAACCGGACACTTGATTGGCGAATATGCCCGGGCGGTGCTCTGCTCCAATATTGCTCTGCGCCACCAGGCCCAAGCCCAAATTTTCAATACCCTCACCGCCAGCGCCGCCTATGCCCGAGGCCATGTGGACTGCAAGGAAATCGTGCAAGACCAAGCCGTGGCCAAAGCGGTTCCGATTGTCGAGGTCAATCATCCCAAGGCACACATCACCCACGAGGCCGCCATCGGCAGCGTCGATTCACGACAGTTGGAAACCTTGATGAGCCGGGGCCTGGATGAAGACGAGGCCGTCGACTTAATCATCCAAGGGCTGTTAAGTTGCTAATTTTGTAATTGAGAATACAATTCTTCGGGATTTTCTCCTCGCGGGAAATCCACATTTTCATTTTTTGATGATCCGAGAACAAACCATGGGTTGCAAGAAAGACAAACTGAAAAAAAACAAAGAGGGAAAATACAAGTGCAAAAAATGCGGCGTCTATGCCGATAAAAAAGACGACGTGTGCAAGCCCAAAAAAAGCAAGGACGATTGAGCCACCCTGGCGCTGTCCCCCTTCCCACAGTCACGATCCCCCGAACACCAAGCCTGGGGCGGACGGTTGTGTCCGCCCCGCTTTGACCTTCAGAAATCAGATGGCTTTTTGAATCGCGGCATACCCTTTTGCGCAGGCATCGTAAGCGTCCGGGATCTCCCAGGCGTCGATCATCAGCCAGCCCGAGAATCCTTTCTCCCGCAAAATCCGTAAGGAAGTATCGATCTGGGCATGCCCATCGCCGCACGGCAGATGTTTGGACGTGCCGCCATCGCGCAGAGTCCCATCGGTATCGGTCAGATGCACATACCCGATATGTTCCACCCCCACCCGCAACAGCATCTCATGCGGCGCGCCACTGGAGCCGTTCATTAAATCGTAATGGCTGGGGTCATACATGGTTTTGACCCGGGGGTGATTGGTCTGTTCCAGGATTTGATGGATATGCACCTCGGTGTTGAAGACAAAGGGCGGCTCGATCTCAAAGGAAAGCATCAATCCTAAATCCTCTACGATCCGGCCCGCCTCCCGATAGGACGCGGCCAGGCGCGCAATCGCCTCCTCGATGGATTGCCCGCGTAAACCGCCCCCCGGCCAGGTTCCAACCCATTCACACCCCACGCTTTTGGCGAACTGGGCCTGGTCCCGAAACCTAGCCAGCCACTCCTTGCGGTCTTCCGCATCCGGGGAAAACGCGCCCGTCGAATCGGTCTGGATGGAAAAAATCTGCAATCCAAAGCCATCCACCAAGCGCCGAACCGCCTGGATCCGGCGGCTGTCATCGGAAGAAGGATAGGTAAAGCCCATGGGCCAGCCTTGCACCAGTTCAATCCCGTCAAAACCTGTGGTGGAGGCAAAATCCAGGATTTCCCATATCGGATAATTTTTTTGGTATTTCCGGCTGGAGGATTCAAATCCATTGAGACCGATCGCGGACTTCCAGCGTGGCGCGGATGAAGCCTCTTGCCCCAGGGCGGAACGCGAAGCCAGAATGGCGGGGACAGCAGCGAGGGCTTGCAACATAGAACGACGTTTCATCGAGATTCTCCATCAAACAGGGTTAAACCCCGTTATGCCATATTTTCAGAACGATGTCATCCCCCCGGCGATCTCTCCATGGGTTCCGCATCACCGCGCCACAACCAAGCAGATCCAAATTAGGCCCGTTTCTGGTTCACCCGGCGGGCAAACCGTTCCACCTGAATAATATGCAAGCGGTGCTGGGCGCGGGCGATACACTCTTGCTCATCCCAGGCTTCCAGTTTAAACCACACTGCCATGCCTTCGCGCTGCACCACATGGGCCCTGCAGGTGACAGTCTGGCCCAGCGGCGTGGCCG
>JAVFAP010000319.1:0-5501 GCA_034002445.1 bacterium
CGACGCTCTTCCGATCTTCCACCTTCTGATCGAAGAACGAGGTGTGGACGGTGTAGATACCGTAATCCAATTGCAGAGCCGCCAGCATTTCCTTGAAGGGCACCAGTTCGGTAGGGGCGAAGGTTTGGATATTGGGGATAAAAACCGTTAACTTGATGAAAATGTCATGGTCCACCACCTGGACATCCTTGCTTTCGATAGCGTAACCTTCCATCGGCCACCAGCCCTTCAGGATGATCATGAATTCCTCGTTCACCGCCGGGTTGACGGGATCAATGAGAATTTGGGCCTGATAGGGGTTGTTGTTGGGTTCCGGGACCGAACTGGAGGGATCGGTGGCGTGGACTTCAAATTCGGTCTTGGCCATCCCCAAGCCGTTGATCATCAATATTGCGTAGTACATCCCGGCAGGCAGTTTCCCGAGGTTGAATTCCTGCTCAGTCCAAACCAGGACCTGGGCGCCGATGCCGGAGGATTCGATCTCCATGCTCAGGCGAACTTCGTTGGTTTGCACTTCCGCATGGGCCCGGGAGATAAAATAGGCGGTATCGGGTAGATAGCCACGCACCACCAAGGTGACCTCGTCCTCAATTGTGACTGGATTCGTCTTGAGTTCCACCGAGGGTTTGAAGAACGGTCCTGAAACAGGCTCCGGTTCCACCACGGGTTCGGTGGTGGACTGGACAAAAAAGATGCTTTTTTCGGTGGGCTGGCCGTTGATAATCAGTAGAACATAGTAATCTCCAGCGGGCAATTGCCCCACGGGGAAGACTTGCTCAGCCATGGTCAGGACTTCAGCGCCCATGCCGGAGGACTCGATCTCCATGTGAAGCAGGATTTCCCGGCCAATCACTTCGGCCTTGGCGGAGGTGATGGCATGGGCGGTATCGGGCAGGTAGCCGCGCACCAGCAGGGAGACCAGGGATTCATCCGTTACCGGGGCATCCACCACCTCGATGATGGGGCGGTAGAAGGGAACGGGGACGGGCGGGACCGGGGTTGGCTGGGGTTGGGGATTGGTATCGAGCGGCCGATCAAAAAGGATCTGCCCATTGAGGCGAACCACCAGGGTATACAGACCTTGGGGTAAGGGCTCGCTCTTCATGGCAAAGGGCTGGTCGATCACGGTATCACGGCCAGCAATCAGATCGCCGCGGTTCACGGTGAAATCGAGAAAGAGCCGATCGGCCTCGAGGGTCAGTTGGATGCTTTCCAGACTGTAGTGGTCTTTGAGGAAGATCACATTGCCCTGAATCAGCCAGATATCGGGGAGAGCGGGGTCGGTGGGTATCGCGTCGACCTTGATGCGGATATATTGCAAATCTGTCCGGGTCAGTTCGATCGCGGCAAAGGCGTTCACACTGCATGCGGCCACCAGCACCGCCATGAGGCTTGGGAAAAGCCATTTTTTCATGATAGGTTCTTCTCCTTACGAATTATTTGTTTTTGTACAACCACTGTATTTATCCACCAACAAGGCCTTGTCTGGGTAAATCACCACCAAAAAATCCGATATCGCCAATACTATAGATGCCGTTACTGGGGTTGTATACCGAATCGTTGACATTGGGCCCCCAGCGATAGAATTTGGGGAAGGGGTAATCGACGATGTACGAATCCATCTGGTCCGGGCCGATGCTGGACACAAGATACCCTTCGTGGAAGAGAATCGGGTTTCCCTGCAATTCGGCAAAATTGGCATAGGGGGTATAGGTATAGGAGTTGCGGATCAAGCCCGCGATACTGTTTTTTTCATTGGCATCGCCCATGGCCAGATTCCGTTCTTCATATTCGATCACGGGGCCGAACGGATCTCTCACCTTGGCGCTGCCCAGATAGGGGATGGGGGAGGTGAGTTCGGGAAACAGGTACACCGCGAAAAACTCCAAATTGCTGCGTTTGCGCGGGAAGAAATTATGATCCATTCTGTAGTTTTGCAGGGCAAAGCCGAGGTTGTGAAGTTCCACCTTCACTTGAGAAATCCGGGTGCGGGTGAGGGCGTCGCGGTAGTTGGGCACCGCGATCGCTGCCAGAATCCCGATGATGGCGACCACGATCAGCAATTCGACCAATGTGAAAGCGCGCGGGTTCATGGTCTGTCTCCCGTATCCGGCCCGGATAAGGACGGGTAGTAGGTACGCAGTTCTTGGGTATCCCGCTTTTTCCGCATCTCCATAACCCAGCGCAGGGTTTGCTGGGTCTGCGGGGTGGGACGGAGAACAGGGGCCGTATGATTGTGCAGAACGCCCTCATACCCAGTTTGGACGCGAATGCGCGATTGAGCGCTAGCGCATTCCACTACGCCCTCAACCACGGTCACGGTACACAGTTCATCCTCCACAGTTACCGCGAAGGCGGTGCCGAGGACGGTGATCTCTCCATAGGGGACCTGGATGCGGAACGTCCCCTTGCCTTTTTCGACTTCAAAAAAAGCGGTGCCCCGCTCCAGTCGCACTTGGCGGGAATCTTGTAGCGAAACCCGGCTTAAGGAGGAAAGAAGAATTTCGGAGCCATCGCGAAGGGCCAGGACACTTTCCGCCCCCTTGGCGGTTTGGATACTCATGCCCTTGGTGATCCGGCTGCCGACCTCGATATTCTTGAGGGTGGCGGCTTGAACCACCACATTGCCATTGATGTAATCGAAATTCCCAACGGTATCCCACACCTGAACCGCGGTATTCCCAAAGACCAAGAGGAAGAGCAAGGCGAACCCCACGACGGTAGCGGATTTGGGGAAGCGGAAAAGCCAGTCCCACCAATGCCACTCCGCCCCACCCAAGCGCAGTTCACGCCAAGTCGATTCGCTGATGAGGGGACGGCGTTTTTCGCGCATGGATTGTTCAGTCAATTTTTGGATGAAATCCTCGCCCGGCTGCCATGGTTCTGGCGCGCGGAGCACCTGCACCCAGTTCTTAATTTTCCCCCACTCCTGCTGGCAATGGGAACAGGTCTCAAGATGGGCTTTGCAGTCCGAGGAGATGCGGTCCAGGCGGCGATCGATCGCCAGGGATAAGAGCATTTCGTTGCAGTGTTTACATTTCATCAGAAGACCTCATCCTCGTTCAATCCCTCTTCCCCGCACAACGCCCGCAGATTCTTTAACGCGCGATGGGTTCGGACATTAATGGTGGAGACGGGCATATTCAGCATTTTAGAGACCCGCTCGCTGGGAACCCCCATGATCAAACGCAAGATCAAAATGTCCCGGTATTTCGGATGGAGCCGGTCGACAGCCCGCTGAATGCGCTTCTTGACATCCTGATTGTGGATTTCCTGCCTGGGATCGGGCCAGGCAGAGGGGATTTGCATGCCCGTTTTTTCCATTGTTTCTTCTAAGGATACCGCGTTGTGTTTCTTGCGCCGATTAAACTCTTTGTAAGCCAGATTCCGAGCGATTTGAAAGAGCCATGGCGTCAGACCCTGTCTCGGATCCAACTGCTTGTGGGCGCGGCAAGCCAGAAAGAAGGCCTCCTGGGCCAGTTCCAGGGCGCGGTCCCGATCCCCTAATAGTTGGGTGATAAAGTTAACCAGGTACGCGAAATACTCGCGTGCCGCCGCTTCGAACGCCCACCGTTCCCCCCGCTGAAACCCGAGATCGATCTCGTGTTCCCGGCTGGGATCCGTGTCTGGATATTTAGAGCCGTTGTTCAAGTTGTTTTCCCTTTCCCAAGAATACCGTTGGTCATCACCATGATGTGAGTTGGGAAAGGGAGGGATTTTCCATCCCTTCCCCGCTATGTATGCCAGACCAAACAAAATCTTTCAAAAATTTTTTGTCTTTTAGAATTTTCCTTCTCTACTATATCGCAAGACGATGTTTTTCGCTGGGAAGAGTTTGGACAAGGCGCGTTCCGCCCTCTCTTCTTCCGTCCATCACTCCGGTTTGCCTTAGTTCCCGTTACAATATGGCAAGAGAAGCATGATCATTTCCAAGGCATGCATGGCCCCGTCGGGCCTGTCTCGTCCACCTGAAAGCAGATTGATTGATACCGATATGCACACCCATCTGGATTGTATTCCCTGCATCGTTCGCCAGAGCCTTGCCACCGCCCGTTTTGTGACAGATGATCCCGCCACGCAAGAGGCCATCCTACGCCGGATGCTGCACGGGGCAAGTACCATGAATTTAGAGGATACCCCTCCCAAGATGGCGCGGATTCTGCAGCAGACCATCCTGGAGATGACCGGTGTTTACGATCCCTACCAGGAGATGAAGCACCAGTTCAACCAGTTCGCGCTGGCCATGCAGTCGGAATTGGAAGCGATCACGGCGGCAGCAGCCGATCCGTTCGAGATGGCGGTGCGGCTGGCGATCGCGGGAAACATCATCGATTTCGGGGCGATCGAATCGGTGGATTCCGGGATGGTTCACCGCGCTATCGACGAATCCCGGCGCGACCCCATCGATACCCACGCCATCGCCGCACTGGGGGAAGCCAGCACCCAGGCGAGGACAATCCTCTTTCTGGGAGACAATTGCGGCGAAATTGTCTTTGATCAATTGCTTTTACGCCGAATGCCCCTGGAGAAAATCACCTATGTGGTCAAAGGCGGGCCGTGTATCAACGATGCCACCATGGAGGACGCGGAAGAAACCGGTCTCTGCCAACTCCTGCCTGTGATATCGAATGGCTTGGATGCCCCGGGGACTATTTTGGAGGATTGTTCCCCCGAATTTCAAGCCCGCTTCCACGCCGCGGACCTGATTGTAGCCAAGGGACAAGCCAACTACGAAACCTTGAGCCATGTTGAAAAGTCCATTTTCTTCATTCTCAAAGCCAAATGCCCCGTGGTGGCACGCCATTTGGATGCACCGCTGGGCGGGCTGGTCGTCAAACCCACTGCCCTGGCCACGACAAGGGGGCAATTCACCCGTTCCCAGGTGGGCGCCGATTGATCCCCCTGAGGTTTGAGGTACAATGTCGCTGAACACCGCATTGCCTGTTTGATGGAGACTGCCGATGATCAAGAAAATGTATCAAGTTCTACAAAGTGTTATCGATCCGGATACCGGTCTGGATGTGGTAACAATGGGCTTGGCGGATATCCAAGAATGGGATCGCAAGACGAAAACCGTCACCATCCGGTTTGCGCCAACCAGCCCGATGTGTCCTATGGCGTTTGTCATGACCGATGAAATTCGGCGGAAGTTAAAAGAAGTGGATGGGATTTCCAAAGTGGTCTTTGTCATCAATAATTTTGACCGGGCAAAAGAACTTCAGGCGCTGGTCTCGGATCCGGATGACAGCACCCTCCCCACATCCTGGTAACCCAATGATTCGGCTACCCGGTCCCAGTGGACTCCATGATTCGCTTGGACCTTTGTTTTTCACCCTGTGAAATCTGTTCCTCCGTCTGCCCAATCCACCCCTGACCATGACGATGCACCCCGGATTTTCATTTCGCGGGACAGTTCCTGCTGTCAGAGGGGTCTTCTTCCCCCCGCCCAGCGGCTTCCTTCGGATCAAGAAATAGGATAGGGTAAGAAAAAAACGACTTTC
>JAVFAP010000320.1:0-5500 GCA_034002445.1 bacterium
GCGGTATGGAGGCTTCACGTTCCACCGCTTTACAAAAAATGAAGACCAGGTGGATTGGATTCTGTCTGCCTCGTATCGCATCCCTAAAGTCGAGACTGGTACGGTGTTTTCGTATTATGAGTATCCCCCCCTCGCGTCCGCGCCGGTCGTGAATATCGGCGCGTTGCTTTCGCTCACCGGCGACAATGCCACGCTTGGTGTACAACTGGAAAAGACCCTGCACATGGCAAGCCAGGATTTGAACGCCTATCTTCAGCGGAATTATTCCGCCAATGCCAGGGTCCAATTGACGGTAGCCGATACCGCGTCCGATCCCCAAACCGCGCTGGCGAAGATGCAAGAGTTGCACGGCCAAGGCATTGAACGGTTCATCGGACCTCTGACCAGTAGGGAACTGCAAGCCGTTTCCGCTTATGCCGACGCAAACCAGTTGATGGTCATCTCCCCCAGCAGTACATCCATGGACTTGGCTGTCGAGGATACGATTTATCGCTTATCCTTGAATAATGAAAAAATGGCCAAAGCCCTGGCAAAGTACTTTGTCGATAATGGAGTTGCATTCGTCCAACCCGTGTACCGGGACGATAATTATGGAACCGATTTTGTGAACACGTTCGTCGAGCATTATTTGGCGGACGGGGGAATGTGTGGGGAAGGGATCGCGTATGACGCCAACCTGCCCGAGTTTGGTTTTGTGATGGATTCGTTGACCCATGCGCTGATTCCTGCCATGGCCGAATATGGCTCGAAGAAAACCGTGGTTCTGTTAATCTCGTTGGATGAGGGGATTTCCCTGTTTCATTCCATTCCCCAGGATTCCATTCTTCGGCAGGTGCGCTGGTTTGGGGGAGATGGGCTGGCGGGGAACGCTTCTCTGGTGAATGATGCGATGGCTTTACAGTTTGCGCTGGATACAAAACTCATCACCTTCTCCCCTGGAAACCGGTCGCATGATTTTCTGGGGATCTTCGAGCGGGCCTGGCGTGACGTCTTGGCCGAAACCATTGAAGAAACACCAACGACTTTCAGCTATATGACCTATGATGCCGCTTGGTTCTTGACAATGGCCTCGGTCAAGGAAGCATACAATGGGGAAGAGGTGAGCCGGAAAGACACTCTGGTCGATCTGGTGAATCATACCCAGGGCGCTTTTCAATTCTACCGTTTCAATGATGTGGGTGATACCCAGTTTGGGTATACCGATTTTTATATGTTCGAAGAGTATGAAGGGGATTATTATTGGACGCTTTTTGCCAAGTACTCGTACCAGATTACTGGTGAAAACCTCTACTACGCTGTCCCCAAAGAGGATACGCAAGTGGAATCGTGGGAGTTGTATTGACTCCGCGATGGGAACCATTCCCGGTTCTCATCCTGTTTCAATCCCAAAAGGGCCGCAAAATGCGGCCCTTTTCCAAGTCAGGGGGACAAATCTGGTACATGGTTATGTTGAGATCAAATACCAATGAGCAGGATGCCCTTGGACTGGAGATAACGAAAAGAAAAGTTAGAGGGGCTGGGGGGTAAAATAAAAAACACGCCAGGAGGGATTCGAACCCCCGACACCAGGAACCGGAATCCTGTGCTCTATCCAACTGAGCTACTGGCGCATCGTGGTTACTCAGCCGGTCTTGTGACCAACCAAGGGGAATTTTATATCGAAGCGGCTCAACAGACAACAGCTTCCGCCGGTTTTTCTTCATCAAAAAACAAATATTTTCGCCACACGTCCCGTTTTTGTCCGATCAATCGCACCAAATGCAGGTACGTGGGCAAGGTGGGCTTTTGGGGGCGGTGCAGCAACCGCATCCCTGCCTCATCCAAGGTCATGTTCCCCTTTTGGTGGTTGCATTTTTTGCATGCTGTCACCACATTGGTCCAGGAATCCTTGCCGAGTTTGGAGATGGGGATGACATGGTCCAAGGTTAGGTGCTCGGGCGAGAACTGCTTGCCGCAGTATTGGCAAGAATAATTATCGCGCAGCAGGATATTTTTCCGGCAAAAGGGAATGGGGCGGTAGGGCAGGTTGATAAATCGGCGCAGTTTGATCACTTCCGGGCGGGGCATGGCGAGCCGAGCGGCATGGATTTGCTGGAATGAGTTCTCCACCACATCGGCTTTCCCTGCCAGGATCATGACCAAGGCTCGTTTTGCCGAGCAGATGTTGATGGCCTCATAGGTGGAATTTAGTACAAGTACCCTTTCCTGGAGCATTGGTTCGATCCCCCAGTGGTTTGGATGCGTTCAGGTCCAATAATGATAGTATTGGTCTGAGGATAATATGAAAAAACCGTTTTTTTGATAGAACTGAATGGCGTTGATGTTATCGGCCATGGTGCGCAACTCGATGAAATCCGCCGTTCGGAACCAATCAAACGCGGCATGGAGCAGTTGCTTGCCAATCCCTCGGCCCTGGGCGGCTTCATCGACGACAATGAAATCCAGAATGCCGATCTGTTGATGGATGTACTTCACCAGGGACTGGTTGGCCAGCAGGGAGCAAAATCCCAGCAAGGTTTGGCCATCGACGGCTACGATGATCTTTTCCGCCACCCCTTCCGCGCATTTCTTGATCCATTCCGCGAAGATCTCGCGGGAACGCTCCAGGGGATAACGGCATTCGTTGAAAAAATGACTGTGGCGATGGCTCCGTCGTATCAAGTCTTGCAAGGCTGGAATATCGGCCGGCTCGCAATCACGGATCATCACTCCTTGATTATGATATTTTTCCGGGGAAGAACTGTCAACTTTTGAATTATTTTTTATGGCAGAAATCATGCGTACCGAGGTGCCAACATGAACAAACCCGGCTTCCCCCAGCACATAGGCCATGGTACTGTCGTGCGCATCCAGCCGGATGGTGGTCACCGTGCCGGGCTTGGATGGGAGGAACTGCTTGGCCGCCTGGATTAACTGAAAATTCGTTTCCCGGTCATCGCAGAACGAGAACAAGGGCGCGAATTTGTAGGATGGGATCCCGTAATGCTGGGTATGCCAGACCGATTCCACCACCTTCGCATAGCCGATCAGCTCCTCCCCACGAAAAAAGCAATGAGGCAGGGGGGCTATGCCCGTTTGGATCTCGTTCTTCACCCGGCTCCAATGAAAATCCGCTAGGCCGGGATCGGCCAGGTAACCGCTGGCATGACGCCGCCATGCCTCCGCGGAGTGAAAAAAACGTTCCTTCAACAAGGAGATGTGTTGGATTTGCGCTGGAGATGCGAGTATCATAAAATCTTCCCTGAACCGTTTTGTTTCATCTTATCATAGGAATGCGTAGTGACAATGCGGATTGAAAAAATTCTGGCATCCCAATTGTATCGAATGTTCTGGGCCCGGCGCGCTGGCTTGCCTGTTGGCAAGGTTTCTCCCCAGGTTCAGGCGTTTATTGAGCAGATCCCCAAGGTGGAGATTCATGTCCATTTTGAGGGTTCCTTGCCAGTTTCGGCTATCTTGGCGCTGGCGCGCAAGCATGTCGGGGGAATCCAGACCCTGCGGCAGGCGGAAGCCCTCTTGCGGTTTTCGAATCCGCACCAGTTTTTCCGGAATTTCATGGCCGTCTCGGCCCTGCTGCGTTCGCCGGAAGATTTTTATGAAGCGGCGGTTGCCGTGGGCCAACGCTACCGCGATGAACATATTGAATATGCGGAACTGACCCTCGCCCCGCATAAATTTATTCGAGAAGGGATCGCATACCCAGCCATGATGGAAGCCATCGCGGCCGGATTGGCGGAAGGGGCTGGCGGCACGACCCAGTTCCGGTTTATTCTCGATATCGTGCGCGATCTAGGGCCGGAACTGGGCATGGAAATGATGCGGATTGCCGAACGTCACCCCCTCCCCGCGGTGGTGGGCATCGGTTTGGGCGGGAGCGAGGCGTTTCCCCCGGAAGCCTCGCGTGATGTCTACGCTTTCGCGAAAAGCATAGGATTGCGCAAAACCGCCCATGCCGGGGAGGGCATGGGGCCGGAATCCATCCGGGGGGCAATCCGGCATCTGAAGGTGGAACGGATCGATCATGGGGTGCGGGCCTGGGAAGATCCCGCCGTGGTCGAACTGCTGAAAGAACGCCAGATTCCGTTGAACTTATGTGTTTCAAGCAATGTGCGGCTTGGTGTTGTACCCAAGTTGAAAGCCCATCCCATCCGGACGTATTTTGAGCAAGGGCTGTCTGTGAATTGCAGCACGGATGACCCGCCCTTTTTTGGCACGACCCTCAGCGATGAACTGATCCGTTTGGTTGCCTTTTTCCGCTTTTCGGTTTGGGAGATTCCCATTCTCATTCAAAACGCGGTACAAGCCTCCTTCATCGACGAGGCTGATAAA
The DNA here is from genome assembly GCA_034002445.1 of bacterium. Lineage (GTDB taxonomy): Bacteria > Hinthialibacterota > Hinthialibacteria > Hinthialibacterales > Hinthialibacteraceae > JAVFAP01. The sequence goes on from JAVFAP010000320.1 coordinate 4,327, forward strand.
CCGCGCTGGCTTAACCGGTTCGAAATCGAGACCGCCCGCCTGGCTCGGCGATTGGGCCTTACCCAATCTTAAATTTGCGCAGTTCAATCCGTTCGGATTCGGGATTGTATTTGACCGTGCAATGGGTATGGGGAGAGATCACTTTGGTGCGGGCGTCACGAATTTTGATATAGACATCCGGCATCAAGATTCCCAGGGCCGTGATTTGGGCTTCGGTTGGGGGGTAGAGGGATTGGCTGAGTTCTTGGTACTCGCTTTGGATCTGATCCAAGATCAATTGAATCTCCACTTGTTTCCGCTGCGCCAGGAGAAAATTCGGGTTGATTGGTTCGGTGGGTAGCCCCTTATTTTTTTTGATCCAATCCGCCAACTGAGCCGCTTGCCGCGTAAGGGTATCGCGTTTTTTCCCCAGCCGGGTCATTTGGTCCAGAATATGATAATCGAGACCGGTTTCGATCGTTGTTCGGGTTCCCAAGTCCGAGCCGATTTGTTTTGCAGTCAGGGTATGGCCCGCCAATAATTCACCCCCAATGATCCGTCCTTGCCCCGTTTTGGCAATAATATGACGCCTGGCTTTAATGCGGCTGTTGAGAATTTGGTTGCCTGCAATGACATCCCGCCCGGCTTCCACTCGGGCATTTTGGTAAAAGGTGGCGATGATATCCTGCTGGGCGTGGACTCGGCCTTTCTCTTTTCCGAACACGCCTTGTTGGACGCAGATCGTTTGGCAGGCTTCTAATTGAGCCGCCTCGACACTGCCCCCAATAAAAATGGATCCCGAGGCTTTGACGGTAAATTCATCCAATACATTCCCGACAATATAAACATCACCCAGAAAATCGATATTGCCTGTGGAAAAATCCACATCCCCGGCAATGGTCAGGATGGAGTGGACAGAGACGACCTGATCGATAAAAAACAGGTATCCATCCACCGCCGCGAGCCAGTCATGCTGCTTCGCTTGCTTATCAATATGCTCTCCCGCCACGATCCCCGTTTTTTTGCCCTGGATGCCTGGCAGGGATTGGCCGGTCACGGTAAAACCGGGTAATCCGGGCGTGGCAGGGGTCACAGTAACAATAAGATCATCTTTCTTCACCGAAATAATCTTCTTGAGATTATGAAAATCAACGCTGCCATCCTCCTTGATTGTGAACGGCGGGGAAGGGGACTG
>JAVFAP010000321.1:0-5475 GCA_034002445.1 bacterium
GGGGCGAAAAACGGGAATTTGGCTTCACCCCCAAAAATCATCTGGAATTGGGGAAAATCCACAATCTCTTTGATTTTGAACGCGGCGCCAAGATCACCGGTTCACAGTTCCCTCTCTACTGGGGCTGGGGCGCGGATTTGGAATGGGCTCTTTTAACCTTCATGCGTGAACACAACCGGAGTCGGGGTTACACCACGGTCATTCCTCCTCTGCTCTTGAACCGGGAGAGTACGTTCACCTCGGGCAACCTCCCCAAATTTGAAGACCAACTCTACAAATGCAAGGAGGACCCCTTCTACCTTCTGCCCACCAGCGAAGTGCCCATGACCAGTTTGTACCGGGATGAAATCTTGGAAGAAGCCCAACTACCTCTCTACTACACCGCCCAGACCCCCTGTTTTCGCCGGGAAGCGGGAACTTATGGATCGGAAGAGCGGGGCCTGGTGCGGGTGCATCAGTTCAACAAGGTGGAACTGTACAAATTTGTGGTGCCCGAAACCTCGTATGAGGAACTGGAAAGCCTGGTGAAGGATGCCGAGCACATTCTGGAAGAATTGGAATTGCACTACCGCACCATGTTGCTGGTTACGGGCGATATCGGCAACCAATCCGCCAAAACCTATGATATCGAAGTCTGGCTGCCGGGGCAGAACTCGTATTACGAAGTGTCCTCATGCAGCAATTGCGAGGATTACCAGGCCCGCCGGGGCAATATCCGCTACCGCAGTAAAGAAACCGGCAAACCTCGCTATGTGCATACTTTGAACGGATCGGGTCTGGCGACCCCGCGCCTGTTGATTTCGATTCTGGAAAACAACCAGCAGGAAGATGGCAGTATTGTTATTCCGCCCGTTTTGCGTAAGTATTTGGGTGGGAAAGAACGCTTGGTTGCCGGAGAATAATTTTTCTTCGTAACAATCAGGCCATTTCTTCGTTCTATACAAATGGGATTGTCTACTCTAGCGAATAGAGGGTGTTGGTTCTGTGTCGGCCTCTCTCGGCTGGAAGGCGGTTCCTTCTTCTTTTTTCGCATCCGTGAGTGGGGGTTCCCTCTCACGGATTGCCATTAAAAGAACCCAATGGATGCGTTAAACCAGATCGGTTTCTACTTAACCGATCTGTTGGAGTATGCAAATATGAAGAATCTGCGAGGAGTGCCAGTGTGAAGATTGTCTTTTCAATCCCGTTCTGTCTTTTCCTGTTCCTGGGGAATCCCTTGGGTGGGGCCCAGGAAACATTTTCCTTTCAAAACCAATTTACCCCAGGCGAGCAACTGTATCTTACGCTGCAAACCGAAATGAAGGGGGTGAACCGGACTGGTGAGGAAGAGTACCCTGTCCTGCGGACGCTGGACGCGGTGATGCTGTTTAAAACCCACGCGGTCGTGGATGGGATGGCCTCGGTGGATAAGTACCTGGTCGATATAGCCGCGACCGATCCCGATAACCGTTTCCCTGTGATCACCATGAAGAAATTAATGGGAAGCGATCTGATCGCCAGTCCGACGGGATTTGATCCAGTCCAACTTTCACCGTATGTGATCTCCTCCATGCGGATGGATCCGCAGGGACGGATTCATGCGCTGGAACGGTCCGGCACGGCCTCGCCTTTGGAAAAAGCCGTCCAATCGACATCGGAACGCCAGCCCTGGCTTGTGTTCCCCTCGGAGCCGCTGGTTCTTGGGGCCACCTGGACCGAGACACTCCAGGTTCCGCTCCCGGTCAGCAGCAAGCCGGTATTGACTGACGTGGTGTATACCTTGCTTCGGGTCTGGGAAGAGAACGGAGAGCCGATGGCCCAAATCAGCTACACCCAGAAAATCTCCGCGGAAAACACCGAACTGAACTCCAGCCGGGGGAACCAGAACGTCCACCTGAAACTGCAAATCAAGTACAACCACTATTCCATCTCCAGTGAAGGAACCTTGGATTTCAATCGAGCGAAAGGCTATGTGACGGTCTTCCGATCGGTATCGGAGATGCATTTGGATATGGACACCCAAGCCGGACTTTCGGATGTGAATTTCCCCAGCCATACCGAGATGAAACTCACTTCCAAGACGGCCGGGACTATCTCGCCCCAAATACCGGAACGATTACTGAACAAAGAGAAGGCAAATGATGAAACGAAATAAAGCCGGGATCGGCAGGCTACAGGCCGCGTGGATGCGGGTTTGGCTCAGCAGTGTGATCTTGCTGGGATGTGGAGTGACTTTCGCCGCGGAGGGAGTGGTGTCAATCCACAAATCCAATTTCTTCTTATTCCAGAAGGGAAACGATGTCTTGTACCCGGTGGGGATCAATAGTGGTGGTTTTCTGGATCCCACGTATCCCGAGGCCGGGATCGAGTTTCATTGCAAACTGTGGTCCGAGTCCGGTGCGAACACCCTGCGGATCAACCTGGACGATTTTCATGCGCCCACGGTCTTGCGGGATTTTGAAAACGGGGATGGCACCCTGAAGGAAGCGGTTCTGCAACGGCTGGATCGGGTGTTGACCATCGCGCAGGCGTATAAGTTGGATGTCATCCTGGGTTTCTATGATGTGGAAACCATGGTGAAGCACTGGGACGAGCATCCATATAACCGAAAAAACGGTGGCCTTTGTGATTCGATGGGGGATTTTTTCACCAGCCCCGCAGTGCTGGGCCGCGCGACCAAGCGGGTGAGTCAAGTGGTGGATTATTGCAAGGGACGCAATATTTTTGCCTGGGAACTGGCTCGGGGAATCAATATTTGGGAATTGGGCATGAAACTGGGCATCGACGATCTGCCTGCCAAGGGAGAATTTTGGGTATTCCGGATGGCGGACATGCTGCGGCGGACCGATCAAGAGAAGCGCCTGCTCGCGTTGTCCTACGCCCCCAATACCTTGCCGCTTACCCTGGCGGGCGCCCCGTTGATTCAGATCAATCTGTTGCACATCCAAGCGAAGGATCCGTACAAAGCGGCGGAATTCACGCCAACCCTGATCCACATGGCGCGGGACTACAAAAAGCCTGTTTTTGTCGCCGAAACTTCCTGGACCGGATCGGACAGCCGCAATCCGGAACTGGTGCGGAATATTTTCTGGTCTTCGGTGGCGTCGTGCAGTGGCACCTTCTTGAGTGCCTCGCGTGCGTATAACGAGAATCTGTTATCCGATGAAGAGTTGACGCTGATCAAGACTCTCGTTCCCTTTGTGAACTATGCCGATCTCAGCGGCCCTCCCCGTCCCCCCTCGGTTGTTCCCATTCTATTGGAGCCTCCAGAAACCTTCTTGCTGGTGGAGGGGATGCTGGGAAAGGACTGGATCTTCTGGATTCTGCGCAACCAGCCCGGTGAGACCGCACCACGATTGACCTTTCGGACCGTCGAGGGCGTTTATGAGTACTCCTGGTTTCCGACCGATCATGTCGAGAGAGCAAAAAGCAAGCCTTTTTCTCTGAAACGCAAAGAGATCATGCTGCAATGCCCGTCCTTTGGCCATGACATCCTGGGTGTCTTGCGCTTAGAGCACCGCGCCCCGCAGGAGAAGAAAGACAGCGCTAACCCAGATCAGGGTTAAGCGTTCAATAAGATACGAACAGTACAAAAGCGAGGGGGTGGTGCAGCAAGGATCCGCCCCCTCTTTCGTTGACCGAGTGTGGATTGGGGGATCCTTCACCCGCCGCTTTTCCCTTCCGCTTGACCGGGGTGGAATTTTTCGCGAAAATCCCAACCAATGCCAAGGTCGACGAGGAGAGTGTTATGATTCAAACCGCTGTGATCGGGGCCGGAGGGATCTCCCGAACCCATATCGAAACCTATCTCAAATTTCCGGAACGCTGCCAAGTGGTGGCCATTGCCGACCCTTATCCCGAAAAAGCGCGGCAGAAGTTGGAGGAGTTTGGCTTATCCATCCCGATTTACGACGATTATCAGAAACTGTTGGCGGATCCCGCGATCGGATTGGTCTCAGTCTGCACCCCGCCCTATACCCACGCCGCCATCGCCATCGCGGCCATGACCGCGGGCAAGCATGTCATTTGTGAAAAACCCATGGCTTCTTCCCTGGCGGAATGTGACGTGATGGAAGAAGCGGCTCATCTGAACCAGCGCTGCCTGGCGATTATCGCCCAAAACCGTTTCCGCACCCCCGTTTCCCGGTTAAAAACCCTGCTGGCTTCTGGACTCGCGGGCCGGGTACTGCATGCCCAGGTGGATTCGTTCTGGTGGCGCGGGCATAGTTACTACGATTTGTGGTGGCGGGGAACCTGGGAGAAAGAGGGCGGTGGCTGCACCCTCAACCACGCGGTTCACCATATCGATATGTTTCAATGGATGATGGGGATGCCTTCCGAGGTGACGGCGGTGATGAGCAATACCGCTCATGATAACGCGGAGGTCGAGGATCTCTCCATCGCCATTCTCAAGTATGCCGACGGCCGCCTGGCCCAAATTACCAGTTCTGTTGTGCATCATGGCGAAGAGCAACAGTTGGTCTTCCAGACCGAAAAAGCTCGGCTTTCGTTTCCCTGGCGGATTTATGCCTCCAAGCCCCGCGGCAATGGCTTTCCTGATCCGGATGAGGCTTTGGCGGCGGAGATTCAAGCCGCCTACGACGCCATCCCCCCCTTGGAAAAAGAGTACTACGAAGGCGAGTTTGATGATGTGCTGACAGCCATCGAGACCAAGCGGCCGGCGCTGGTGAGTGGTGAAGAGGGGCGCAAGACGCTGGAACTGGTGATGGCCATTTACCAGTCCGCCAGCACGGGACAGACGGTGAAACTGCCTCTGGATCCATCCAGCCCATTCTATACCGCCGAGGGGGTCCAAGCCCATGCTATCCATTTTTATGAAAAGGGCCAATCGATCGAGAATTTTTGCGATGATCAGATTATCGTGGGTTCCAGTACCGATCCCAAAGCCTAGTGGGGCTTTCGAACTATTCTAAATCAAACGAGACCAGAGGGAGAAGACGATGCAAAAAGCCGATGGAATGATGTATGCCCCCAAGGGCAAACCCAATCCCGTATGCCAACAAGGCGAATTCCGTTTTGCCGCGGTCGGTCTGGATCATGGCCATATCTATGGGATGAGCAATGGCCTGACTGAAGCGGGAGGGGAACTGGTATGGGTGTACGATTCGGACCCTGCCAAGGTCAAGCAGTTTTGCGATACCTATCCTGGTGTCAAGGCGGCATCCAGTGAAGCCCAGGTGCTGGAGGATGAGAGTATTCAGCTGATTGCCGGGGCGGCGGTTACGTCCGAACGGGGGCCGATGGGTTTGCGGGTACAGAGTCACGGCAAGCATTACCTCAGCGACAAGGCACCGTTTACGACATTTGATCAACTGGAAAAAGCGCGGGCCAGTGTGAAGGAAACCGGTTTGATTTGGTCGTGTTGCTATAGCGAGCGTGTGCATAACGAAAGCGCGGTGTTTGCCGGGCAGCTGATCAAGCAAGGGGTGATCGGGAAGGTATTGCAAGTGACCAACATCGCGCCCCACCGGCTTA
>JAVFAP010000322.1:0-5460 GCA_034002445.1 bacterium
AACCAAATTCGTGCGTAACTGGGACCGGGGGCTGATCCGGGCGGTTGCCGAAACGAACCTGCTGGACCCCAAACCCGATTTCGTCATGTTTGGCGGCGATCTGGGACAGTTGGGCAAGAAGGAAGAATTGGATCACGGGGCGGAGATGCTTTCGAAATTGAATTATGAATACCGCTGTGTGATGGGCGAACACGATTATTATCTGGATATGGGAGAATACTGGTCCAAGTTGTATGGTCCCCAATATTATAGTTGGGACCACAAAGGGGTCCACTTCATAACCCTCAACAGTATTCTGACTTATGACGAATGGAATAACCGCTGGCCCTCGCCGATGCAGCGGATGATCGAAATGGCGGGGTTGGATAATCCCAACGGTTCCCCGTTCATGGTCGGGGAAGAACAGCGCAAGTGGCTGCAAAGTGATCTGGACAAAGTGGATAAGGATACGCCCGTGGTTGTTTTCTCCCATTCGCCGATCCAAAAATTGTTCAAGGGATGGAACTTCTGGACAGAAGACGCGGAAGAGATTCAAGCCATGCTGCAACCGTTCAAGAATGTGAATGTGGTTTATGGGCATGTCCATCAGATCCAGTACAACCAGATTGGCAACATCAGTTTCAACGCGGTGATGGCGACGGCTTGGCCCTGGCCTTATCCAGAAAGTTACGCTCATGCCGAGCATCATATGCCCAAATTGACAATCCCCATGAACCGCGCCAATCCCTTCCACGAACGGGACGCGACCGGGTGGCAGCTGATTGACCTGATCAATGGAAAAGTGACGTTGCGCTACAGCCTTTTTGACAACACCAACCGCACCGTGGGGTATAATCCCACCACCGGCCGGCCGGAAGACATGGTCTATCAATCGCCCGCGAACCGGATCGAGCCCCAGATTCATTATTGATAGCGAAAGGAGAAAGACATGTTGAAACTGATTCTTGGCATATCCATCGCGTGCTTGGGTGTCTTGGTGGTTGGCAGTGTGATTTTCTATACCAACAGCCCCAGCCAAGCCGATGAGTTTTCAAAAACCGATCTCGAACGGTGGCAGGATGAGTTCATGACGGTGGTCAAGAAGGGCCGTGAATTATGGACGAGCCCGGACTTGGGGACCAACCAGGTTGCCTGTGCCCAATGCCACCCCAACGCGGCGAATACCCACCCCGAGACCTATCCGAAATTCCAGCAGCAGCTGGGCCGGGTGGTCGGTGTACGGGATATGATTAACTGGTGCATCATGAATCCGCTGGAAGGCAAGGCGCTGGAACCCAACGATCCACGCATGGTGGCGCTGGAGGCCTATGTGGCCTATGAACGGCGCGGTGTCGCGATGGAACCGGGCAAGCATTGATCTGAAACAAGAACCCAAAAAAACGGGGCGGCTTTTTCGGCAACCCCGTTTTTTTTGTGGATCGAGCAAGAGTTTCAGGGATTGGTCTCTTGTTTGAACGCGGCATAGACGAGGGGATCATCCTGAATGCCGAGAAATTCAAAAGGCTGGTACTGGTTGCGGGCGCTGTGCATAAAGCCCCAGGAACAGCCATGGGCGATACTGGCACGCAAGGCTTGTGCGCCTTCTTCGCCGACCTTGTCGTCCTCGTTGCAAACGATGGCTTTTTTATATTTTTGTAATTTTTGAATTCTGGCGGGGATCTCTTGGACTTTTGTGTTATTAAAGTGGATCAACAGGTAATCCACGGCTTGGATCAAGTCCTCATGCAGTGTGCCATCCCCGACTCCACTGGTGGAAAGCAGCAGACGGGGCGCGGTTTGTCGGGCGAGGCGCAACAGGTCCACCTCGCCTTCGGGTGTGCGCAGGATGGCGTGGTCGAAGCCGCCATGGCTGTATTCGTTGGCGATCTCGATCACCACATTATTATATTGTTTCTTCTCGATCCATTGCAGTGCGTTGACCACTGCGTCTTTGACCGTCTCCTCGTCTTGCAGCACCTGATCCTGGCGCTGGTAAAAGAGGCCCAGAATCACCACCAGGCCTTGCTGATCGCAGGCTTCGATCACTCGGGCGACGCGCTGGATGTATTCTTCGCGCAGAGAACCATCGGGGTTGAAAGCCGAGTTGAGCGCGCCTTCATAGTTGGGAAAACCACCTTGCAGGTTGAGGGTGAAAGCGTTGACGCCACAGGATTTGTATTCGGGGATTTTGGCAAGAAAGCGGTTGGTGTTGGCCTCGCTGTCAAAATCGGTCCGGTTACGGTCTTCAAAGGTGCTGTTGACCATGCGGACATTCATCAGGAGACCTGCGGCAGGGGAGCCGGGATTGGTGATCTGGCCATCGATATACCAGCGGTTTCCTTCCAACGAAACCGTGGTGGCGTGCAGGCAGGCGGGAACGAGGATGAGGATGAGGAAAAGAAATATTTGCTTCAACACGAATCTCTCCTTTCTATGGGTTTGGGCTGGTTTGGTCGTAAAAAAGCCCCTTTTCCGCATGAGGCCGAAAAGGGGCTGTGTTTTTATCGAGGATAAACCCAGCAGTACCCGTCAGGCCAGGGCTTCCTTGCAGAACTGCACGCATTTGGCCACTTCCTTGACGGGGTCGGAATCCTGGGGAACGGGGTATTCCAACTCGATATCGGCGGGAATGGGCCATTTTTCTTTTTTGAGCAATTGCAGGGCTTCCTTGACGGGGGTGTCGCCTTCGCCAAAGGGCATATTGGGGCCGTTATCGATTTTGCGGTCCTTGATATGCAGGCTGATGATGCGGTCATGGAATTTCTGGATCAGCGGGATGGGGGATTCGTTGGTTCCCGCGATATAGTGGCCGATGTCCAGGTTGATTCCCAGGTACTTGCCGTGGGAAAGCATGGGGCCATCATAAGTGTCGGGTTTCAGCTGGGTGTGGTTGTGGAAGCCGATCCAAATCTGGTGTTCATCGGCGATGGGGCCGAGGCGTTTGGCGGCATCTTCGGAGAGTTCCCGCGTGATGCCCTTGGCGCCGAGGGCCTTGGCTACCTTGAAATAGTAGTGGATTTCTTCGTCGGTCAGGTTGCCATCGCCGATGTTGCCGAACTTGACGATGTGGATATTCACGCCGGCGGCGTTGTACATGCCGCGCAAGGCTTCAAATTTTTCCATGGATACCGTAGCCCGCCATTCGCGGACCGCGTCCTGCTGTTTTCGGATTTCGTTGCGCTGCTCTTCTGTCATCTGGCCGCTACGAGGGCTGCGGCCAACCTGGGGAATGCCTGCGAATTCTTCCACCGGCTCGCCCATCAGTTCGATGGAACTGATGCCGCTCTGGATGACGTAGTTCAGGATATCTTGGGCGGAACCGGGCATACCCCGGTAACTATAGGTGATGGTGCCGATCTGGACCCCGTTGAAGTTCGAATTGGGTTTGCCGGCTTCTTGAGCCAAGGAGCGGAGGGGTACCAAGGTGGAGGCAGCCGCCGCCGCGCTCAGGCTTAGGAATCCGCGCCGGGAGAGGGGCGAAAATAGTTGTTTGTTCATGAGGGACTCCGAAGGATTTATTCCATTGAATTGTGGGGGATCTCTTTTGGACTAGAGCGTCCCCCTTTTGATTCTTTCACCAGATGGGGGCTTAAGTCAAGGCATCACTTCTTCTTTTGTGGTTATTGGAGGATGAGAAAACCACTCTCCGATGCCAGGGTTGGCTCCCCTGCCCATGGCCGATGGAAAGGATTTTAGATGAATCCCTAGGATGGAAGACGGTGGGCATCGGTTTTGTCCGATGAAATTCTTGTGGAACTTTTTTGGGGAAGATTGCGATTAATCCCCTGGCAGGGATCCCTTTGCCGTCCTAACAATCAATGATAAATTTCACATAACCTTTTTACCGGGACAATGGGAATGGATGAGCAAGAATTAATTTGCAGACGGGTGGAATCCTATCTGGGGCAGGTTATCGGTGCCCAAGCGTCCCATCATTTAATATTACGATTTTGCAGCCATCATAATATTAAACCCAGTGAGCTGGAGATCCAGCATCTTCCCAAACTGGGGAAATACTTGAAAAAGAATCTCGAATTTTTCACGGGGAAGGCCAGGGCGCATGCGGTGGTTGAAATATTTATTCAGAGGTTGACGCAATCGCCGAAACTGTAAGAAAGCCAGCACAGAGCGGAATACCTCGCGAAGGGAGAATGGATGTGTCGTTTTACCGTTTTACATGGATTGTCTTTGTGTTTAACTATGCCCTTTACGGGATGCGAATCATCCCGATCCCCACGCTGATTCTCTATCAGAATATTGCGATTGTGATCGCTTGTCTCTATGCCGGATGGGAGGCGATCCAGGTTGCCCGTCTCTATGATGCCAGCGACAAGATTCGATCGGTCTGGATTTTGTTTGGGGTGGGGATCGCCAGTTATGGGGTGGGGGAGACGTTTTACCTTTGGTATGAAGGGATTCTAGGCGAACTGGATGTCTTTCCCACGGTTGGTGATCTATTCATTGTGGCGGGGTACGGGTGTTACCTGGTTGCGTATGCGAGGGTGCTGATTTTATCCCGTCAATTTTATCTTTTTCCGCCGGGCCACCGGGTTCTGTTTTCGATTGGAGTGATCGGGGTGAGTTATGGCCTGGCGTTGTATTTTCTCATTCTCCCCACTCTTCTTGCTGCCGAGGGTGCGCTGGCCAACCGTCTGTTATCGCAGATGTACCCGGTTATGGATTTGGTGGAAATCGCGTTATGCGTTCGTTTGCTGACGCTGTTTTCCTTTTTTGGTTCTGCCCGGACCGCCCGTCCCTGGTTGATTCTCTGTGGTGCTTCGCTGCTGTCTCTGGTTGTGGATCTGCTGTACAGCACGTTTTTCTTTGTGGATGATATGGGGTTGTATTTTTGGATCAACCCTCTCTTTCTTGCGGTCTATTGTTTGATGGGGATCGCGTTTCAAAAGCAAAAGGAACTGATGGCCGACTGTGCTGATCCCACGACCTTTTTTTCTCGGATTTGATCCCGCTTGTATACAAAGCGTTCTTTTCCCTCTTGGTTCAATTGAAGAAGGGTGGGAAAGGTGTGTGCAGAGAACGGGGCATATCAAACGAGGCAATCAATTATTGACGTTTCAGAAACGGAGGGGGTTTTTAGAGTGCAGGGGGAAAGAAAAAAGCGGGAGACGGGGTTCGAACCCGCGACCCTCAGCTTGGGAAGCTGATGCTCTACCAACTGAGCTACTCCCGCATGGCGCTCGTCAAAAAGAATCTTTTCACGAACTATGGGATAGCGTAGTAAGGAATGGCCTTGCAGTCAAGCGATTTCGGTGGAGATTTGCGAAATTTTCTCCTTTTTTTGATCCTTGTCCGGTAGAAGGAAGGCGGAGGGGAGGGACCGGCATCGCCTATGCTCTGGTCTTGTTTCCGTTTACAATACCTCCACCGTAAGAAAACCGAGTGGTGTACTCTTTATTGGCAGAGGCTGCGTGTTGTGCTTTAAGGCCAGGATATGAAAAATCGACCTTCCCCCCCAGATTC
>JAVFAP010000323.1:0-5437 GCA_034002445.1 bacterium
GTCGAGAATTATCCCGAACTAAAAGCCAGTACCAATTTTCTGCATTTGCAGCAAGAGTTGGTGAATACCGAAGACCGTATTCAACGGGCGCGCCGGTTCTACAACGGCAATGTGCGCGATCTCAACAACCGGATCGAGACGTTTCCCTCCAATCTGGTGGCCGGAATTTTTCAGTTCCAAAAAAAGGATTACTTTGAAATCGACTCGGCGATGGAGCGGATCGCCCCCACCGTCGCGTTTTCTTGATGCCCGCGCGGGGAAGCCAGGGCCTGCACCACGTCCTTGGGATCCCCCTCCGCAAAAGAGGGGAATTGGCTGGCATCCCCCCAGTATGCCACTAGAATCTCAACGGCTTTGTTTTCATAATTTACTGGCTCTCGTTATCGAACGGGAAGGCCCAACGATCAACAGATTCTGTAGGAGTATTTGTATGAAAAACCGATTCAATCGGCTGGTCCATATTGCTTTACTCTGTATCCTCGCCTCGGGAATTTGTCTTCCCGGCTGGGTACAGGAATCCACGGACGAATTTAAATCCATTGCGGATGTCGTCAAGGACGCCAAAAAATTCGAGGGATTTTACACCTTGTACAAGAAGGATTCCAACTTGTTCATGGAGATTCCTTCGTCGCAGATGGAAAAGGAGTTCATGCTCAGCACCAGTGTGGCTCGGGGGATTGCCCAAGGGAGCATTGTAGCGGGCATGACACTGACCGAATCCATCTACTATTGGAAGGAAGTGGATAAAAAGATTTACTTGATGGAAAAAAATATTCGCCATATCGCCAAAGCGGGCGATCCCATCCAAGAGGCGGTGAAGGAGAATTTTGGGGATTCGACCATCGCGGTGTTTGCCATCCGCGCCAAGAGCGGCGGCACTTCATTGATCGACCTGGGGGATTTTTTGTTTACCGATTATCTCGAGATTGGAAGCGAGTTGGGGGGCTATAGCCTGGACCGCAACCGTTCTGTCTGGGGCATGATCAAGACCTTCCCGCGCAATATCGAGGTCGAAGTGGATGCCACCTTCACCGGCCGCGGGAGTGGAGACTTACGCACGGTTCCGGATTCCCGCTATCTACCCGTGACCCTGCATTACAGTTTGTCCCAGGTGCCGCAATCCACAGGCTACCGGCCCCGGCCCGCCGATGACCGGATTGGCTACTTCTTGACCGCGAAGAAAGATTATTCCAAGAAAGGCTCGGAAGAGCCGTTTGTCCGTTATATCAATCGCTGGCATTTGGAAAAGGCCGATCCCAGCGCCGAACTCTCTCCACCCAAAAAGCCGATTGTTTTCTATATCGATAAGAATGTCCCCTATGAATACCGGCCTATGATCCGCGAAGGGATGCTGGAATGGAACAAGGCATTTGAAAAGGCCGGGTTTATCAACGCGATCGAAGTGCGCTATCAGGAAGAGGACGCCAATTGGGATGCGGAAGATATCAACTACAATACCGTACGCTGGATGACCGGGGAAATCGGCTACGCCATTGGGCCTTCGCGAACCAATCCCCACACCGGCGAAATCTATGACGCCGATATCCTGGTTGATTCCTACTGGCTGCAAGTGTTCGAATGGCAGTATGAGGTGCTGGTGGATGAACACGAGGCCCTGAGCGCGGCCAAGGCGGAAGCCGGGAAGGGGCCGCTGACCCTAGGGGAATTTATTCAACAAATCCAGCAGCGCGGGCTGGGCACAATGGCAGACGCCGATACCCATACGCTGTGCCGGTGCGAATATGCCAAGGGGCTGACGCAGCAGATGGCCATCGCAGCCGCGGCGGCGATTGTCAACGAGCCCACCAAGGAAAAAAAGAAGGGGGTGCCGGAAGAGTATATCCAGCAAGGGTTGAAGGATCTGATCATGCACGAGTTTGGGCATACTCTCGGGCTGCGGCACAACTTCAAATCATCCGCCATGATCCCCCTGGCGGATCTGGATGACAAGGCAAAAGCGGAAACGAACGGCCTGGTCGGCAGCGTGATGGATTATGACCTGGCCAATATCGCGCCTCCGGGCACCACGCAGAATTACTACTTCACCCCCACTCTGGGCGCCTGGGATTATCTGGTGATCGAGTATGGTTACAAGGTTTGTCCAGATAGCGAACTGCCCAAAATCGCCGCCAAAGCCTCGCAGCCGCCTTATCTCTACGCGACCGATGGCGACGCCGGGTATGGAATCGATCCCCTCAGCAACCGCCGGGATATGAGTGATGATTTGATCGGCTTTGCCAAGCGGCGGATTGAAGTCATGACCGCCTTGTGGAAGATCCTGGCCGATAAGATGGTGGACGAGGGCGAAGGGTATCAGAAATTGCGCAGCGCGTTTTTGTATACTCTGAACGATCTGCAAAGCAATATGTACCACGCGTCCCGATATGTGGGTGGATTCAATATCAGCCGCGATCACAAGGGCGATCCGGATGAATCTCCCGCGCTGGCCGTGGTCCCCGCCGCCAAGCAACGCGAATCCCTGGACTTTGTCTGCAATATGGTGCTGCAGGATTCGGTCTTCCAGTTCGATCCTGCCTTATTGGCCCGCTTGGCGCCCAACCGCTGGGATCATTGGGGAAGCTCGCAATCCAGTTTGAATGTTCCTGTTCACGACTGGATATTGAGCGGACAACTGCAAATCCTCTCCCGCCTCTTTTCCTCCGGTGTGTTGAACCGGGTTCATGAAGGCCAGTTGTACGTCAAGCCGGGGGATGATCTCTTCACCCTGGATGAGATCTATACCAAGGTGACCTGCGCGGTTTGGTCCGAACTGAATCAAGACCTGGATTCGGTCTTGAAAGAGAACAAACCGTTCCTCAGCAGCCACCGCCGGGATTTGCAGCGGGCGTACATGCAGTACATCCTTTTGGACCAGGTTCTCAATCCCTCTTTCGCGCTGCCCATGGACGCGCGGGCGATGGCATGGAGCACCGTGAATGGTTTGAAAGCAAAGATTGATTCTGTGCTGAACAAACTGAATGAAAATCCAAGCCTTAAAATGGATGGCCTCAGTCTGGCGCATCTGAAGGAAATTCAGGCGCGCATTCAAAAAGCACAGGATTCCAACTTGTTCATGCAAACGTATTGATCCAGTTGTAAGAGAAGAAGAAACGGCGTGGCGGGCTTTCCGTTACGCCGTTTTTCACTTATTCTGCCCGCTTGATTCCGTGGTATCGCGGAGAGGGCTACAATGAAGGCAGTACATCAGAGAGGACTGGATCATGATGAAAAAAACTGATTTTGAGGTGATGCTGTACACCGATGGGGGGTGCAGTGGCAATCCCGGCCCAGGAGGGTGGGCGTTTGTTCTCCAGCATATCCCGACGGGGAAAGAGATGGAGCAAAACGGCGCGGAAAAATTGACGACAAACAACAAGATGGAGATGACTGCGGTGATCGAAGGCCTGAAGCAGCTCAAACGGCGTACCCGGGTCTGCGTGGTGACGGATAGCAACTATATCAAGCAAGGGATCACGACGTGGATCATTAACTGGAAGAAGAATAACTGGATGCGCAAGGAAGGGACAAAATTTGTGCCGGTGAAGAATGTGGACCTGTGGAAAGCGATGGACGCGCTGGTTGCCCAGCATGATGTGACCTTCGAGTGGGTACGGGGCCATGCCGGGCATCCAGAAAATGAGCGCTGTGATGAACTGGCGGTCAGCGCGTATCAGAAATATCTGTGAGAGTTGGGGTCTTGCTTGACCCCAGCCAGGCTTTGGCTTCGTTATAATCCCGGCAGACGTGCAAGGTGATCTTAAATTTTTCCAGAAAGACCGAAAGCATCCGGGCCATGCCGAAATGGAAGGTGTTGGGAGCGGCAACAGCCATCCGAGGATGAATCTGATGCGCGTGAGTATGAAACAGATTGGCGATTTGATGAATATCCTGGGTGGTGCGATCCTTATTTTCCGAATCCAGCAAATTGATGAGGATTGGCATGGAGGGGGAAACGGCGGGGTCGCTGGTAAAGGCGGCAATGGCCTCTTCCATTTCGGATAACGAATAAACGCCAAAACAAACCACTTCCAGGATGTTTTCGTGTACGAGGTAGTGAATGGGCATAGGTTCCAAACTGTTGATCCATTGTTGTATCGCGCAAAATGCGATCGATTGTCTGGTGGGTACATGGTAATGGAATCAGGCAGGAATATAAGGGCTGGAACTTCGATAGAACTCGAAATTGCCTGCCTGTCTGCACACCCCAGGACGGGATGACCAGCCCTGAAGGAACGGTGGATAAAAAAATGGAAAAAAATCAATTATTTTTCTCCACACGGTTGACAAACCCGGACTTTAAGACAAAATATCAATTCGTTCAGCGGGACATGCGGAAACGATCCCACGAACGAAAAGAGTAAGACAAGTATTCGTCTCCATCGTCTAGGGGCCTAGGACATCGGCCTTTCACGCCGGTAACGGGGGTTCGAATCCCCCTGGAGACGCTTAAATAAAAAGCCCACTCAATCCCGAGTGGGCTTTTTACATTTCATCTTTTTCCCTTCTATTGAAACCACCCCATGGTGCTTTATCGTTTTCATCCTTGATGGTGAAGATTGGATTATGCGCATGAATTTTCTGTCATCGGCAAGTGTCTCGTTTGCTGGAGTTGAGCCTGGATGGCTCAGCGGGTGGGGGCGGCTTCCAGAATGCTTTCCGGAATAGCGGAACTGAACGCGGGATCATACAGATGGCAAGCGATCTGCCGCCCCTCGATTGTTCTCAGCGTCGGCTCCACGCGGGAGCAGGGCTCGAAGCAAAAACGGCAGCGGGGATGAAAATGGCAGCCGGAGGGGGGATCGATGGGGCTGGGGACATCCCCTTCCAGCACAACTTTCTTTCCTCGCTTTTGGGGATCGGGGACGGGGATCGCTTCCAGCAGGGCGCGGGTGTAGGGATGTTTGGGGGCATTGAACAAAGCGTCGGTTTCGGCCAGTTCCACAATCCGGCCGAGGTACATGATCGCGACCCGGTCGCTGATGTGACGCACCACGGAAAGGTCGTGGGCGATGAAGAGATAACTTAGCCCCAGGCGTTCCTTGAGATCCATCAGCAAGTTGATGATCTGGGCCTGGATAGAGACATCCAGGGCGGATACCGGTTCATCGGCGATGATGAGTTCCGGCTCCACGCTGAGCGAGCGGGCGATGCCGATACGCTGTCGCTGGCCGCCGGAAAATTCATGGGGGTAGCGGTTCAGGTGCTCTTCGCCCAGCCCGACCGATTGTAATAATTCCACACAACGGGCATGGCGGGCGGCGCGGCCTTGGACGATGTCGAAGATCTTGAGCGGTTCTGCCAAAGCGCTGCCCACGGTCAGGCGGGGATTGAGGGACGAGTACGGATCATGAAAAATGATCTGCATCCGCTTGCGATAGGCGCGCATTGCTCTTTGGGACAGAGGTAGCAGGTTGGGGGAATCGCCGAACCGCACCTC
>JAVFAP010000324.1:0-5431 GCA_034002445.1 bacterium
GTGGCGGTGGTGGTGCCATCGCCGGCGATATCGCTGGTTTTGGACGCAGCTTCGCGTACCAACCGGGCGCCCATGTTTTGCAGCGGGCATTCCAGGTCAATCTCTTTCGCGACGGTGACGCCGTCCTTGGTGATGGTGGGAGAGCCAAAACTTTTGTTGATCGCGACATTCCGCCCCTTGGGGCCCAAGGTTACCTTGACCGCTTTGGCCAGGGCTTCGATCCCGTGGAGCAGACCCATCCGGGCATCTTCTTGAAACAAGACTTCTTTTGCTGCCATATTCTTGAAAAACCTCCAAATCGATTGGTGACTAGTATCCCTGTTTAAATAACGGTAGTATTAAATACTACAAATATCCAGTCTGTACCTGATCCGTCGGGGTCAGATTTCCGCGATGGTTTCCTTGGGCAGCCAGCCGGTGTACGTTTTGTTGCCAGGCAAGACAATGCGCTGCCAGGCCCCTTGTTGCTGGATCACCGCAACCTTGGTGCCTTCATGAATCGAGAAAAGGACGGATAAATCGTTGCCAGGACCGGTTCGGACTTCCACGACGGGCGCCATGACAATGGCCTCGTGCAGAGAGGTGAACTGATATAGTTTAATCCCCAGCGAGAAAAAAAGAAGTGTAACGCAAACCAGGGAAATCCAGCAGGGGATGCGTAGCCAGTTTTTCCAATTCTCATGTGGGATGAAGAGAAAGGCGATGATGGCGAGGATCAGCAGCCAGAAGAAGGCCAGGGTTTGCCACACGGTTTCGCGCAGGGTGAAACTGTTGTGCAGATGGATCAAAAAGCCGATGGTGCCGGTATGGGCCGGGGCTTGAAACTCATCATCGGCCAACTGCTGGCGCGCATAGTTGTAGTTGACTTTCAGATCCTCGGAGCGGGGCAGGTAAAGGCGGGCGCGCTCGTACCAGAGAATTGCGGGGCCGAGTTGCCCCAGGCGAAAATAGGTGTTTCCAATATTGTAGAAGAGGTACCCATTGGCCACCCCCAATTGGGTTAAATGGAGATACCCCTGCAAGGCGTCCTCGTATTGTCCCTGTTTATAAAATTCATTGGCTTGTTGCAGCACGCTGATGCGGTCCATGCCTTGATCGTACCCGGGCAAGGGGGGGAGGGCCGTTGGGGTGGCGGTATCCTGCGCATGGGCCAAGCCTGTGATGAGAAGCCAGAAAGCGAAAAGAAAGAAATAGCGATCCATGAAGATCCTCGGCGTTAATATTTGTCGTTGATTAAGGCGGCCAGGACGGACTCGGTTTTGCGCAGATCGTCCTCTATCGCGGAGGCGCTTTGCCCCGCGCCCGAAAAGCGCATGCCGTCAAACTCTTCCAGGCAGGCCTGCACCTGCGCGATGGTCTCTGGGGGGAGGCCTTGGCGGATCAGGGCCGCTTGGAGGTCCTGGCTGGTCATGCCCACTGCCGCGATGGCGTAGCGGTGGGAGAGGTAGTCGGTGATGGCCTTGCTGAGTTGCGCGTAAACAGCCTCGGTCTGGCCCTCTTTGGCCGCTTGATTCGCCTGGGCGAGCAGCTGGCGGGCCCGCCGGGGGGCTTTGCGGCTGCGGGCCAGGCTGGGATTGAGCTGGTAGAACATCTCCCGCCGTTTCCAACCCAGCGTAGCCGCGAGCAAAACCAGGGGCAGGGCGAAGAGCAGCCAGACGCGCCACTGCCGATAGATTGCCAGGTTGACCGTGGCGATGGTATCCAGCCCCATGGCGTTGAAGCGGAAATCTTCGCCCAGCATGGTGATGACCCGCTGGTTCATCCCCGCACCCCGTGAGGATACGAGGCGACGGGACGAGGGGGTGATGGTCAGCGCGATGGGCTTGGTTTGCAGGGTGGTATAGGTTTTTGTGCTGGGATCGAAATAGGCGAAGCGCACGGGTTCGATGGTATTCGCAGTTTGATCGTGCGGCACCAGGACATAGGTGTATTCAATCACTCCAGAGAGCCCCTCCACCGTCTTTTGGATGGTGGGTTTTTTGATGGGATCATAACTGTCGAACGAGGAGAGATCGGGCAGAACCGGATCGGCGATGTTTTTTAAATTGCCTTTGCCTTGCAGTGTGATCTTCAGGGTGACGGTGTCGCCTTCTTCAATCTGCGCCGATTCGACTTGGCTGGTTAACTGGTACTGGCCCACGGCCCCTTTGAAGAACTCGGGTTTGCCCTCTTCGGGAAAGGGAAGAACCGTAATGGTTTGTTCTTCTGTCTGGATGGGGACATTGAGGAGATCCTCGAAGGGAAAGCCGAAAAAGCCGCGATTACGGCCTGAGGGGATCCGGCAGACGGTGGAGATGGACGCGATGGTGTGCTGCCCTGGGGTAAGAGGGTACAACAGGTAGCGAACCAGGGGAAGTTTGTCGTAGATTTCGCCGCTGGAAGCTTTGACTCGCTGGTGGTATTCCCGACCGAGTTCCACGGTTTCTGTCCAGAAATTGCTGAAGCGACCCATATCGTCCTTGGGGGACTGGATTTCTTGCACACCACGGGCTGTCGGGCAGTAGATTGTGTAGGTTAACAGAATTTCTTCGCCGACATACGCTTCTTTCTTGTTGAGATCGGCTTGGAAAATCAGGCCATACTGGTTTGCCATGGGTAGGGGCGTGGGAGTCGGGGCGTCACTGGATAGAACCTGCAAGGAAACAGGCGGTGCGAGCACATCTCCCTGCGAAGTGGAAGCGCCAAAACCGGCTAACGAATGGGTTCCCTCGATTCGAGCGATCAAAGAAAAAGTATAGTTGACAGTCCGGGTAAATTGCCGCTGTCCTTGGGCAATCGAGATTTGCGTGGATTGAGTTGAGCCTTGAAAGGAAAAGGTCAATCCATCGATTTCGGGGATTTTGGGATATTTAATTTCTTCATCCCCATCACTGGTGACTTTGAGATGAAACTGCACCATCTCCCCCAAGCGGACAGATGTTTGAGGGAGTGTCAAGGAAGCGGTGACCGCGGCAAACGATGGGGCGGTGGTGGCCAGGATCCCCACAAATAAGACATATGTGAATAACCGAGGAACGAATTTCATATTCTGACTCCTGCTTTTTCCATCTCTTCATCCCTACGGGAACCTTACCAGCCTTGCTGGCTTTGGGGCTCGCCTTGGCGGCGCTGCTGGACTTGCTTGCGGTGTTCTTTTTCGGCTGCTTCCAGATGATCGAGCAGTTGCATTGCCTCTTCCTTACTCAGTTCCCGCTTTTCCTCGGCGGCCTCTTGACCGGCTTGTGGCTCGGTCTGGGGCTGTTCTTCTTGGGGCTGAGGCTGCGGCTGTTGTTGCTGTTCTTGCTCTTGTTGCTGATCCTGAGGCTGCTCTTGATTTTGCTGCTCTTGGTTTTGTTGTTCTTGCTCTTGTTGATCCTGATTTTGTTGAGGCTCTTGGTTTTGCTGTTCTTCTTCCTGCTGTTGGTCCTGGTTTTGTTGCTCCTGCTGCTCTTTGTTCTTATCCATCTGGTCTTTCAATTTGCGCCGGGCGACTTCCAGGTTATACTTGGCGTCCTCATCGTCGGGATTGAGTTTGAGGGACTCGATATAGGCGTTGATCGCTTCCGCGTAATTTTCGGTCCGGAAATGACAATTTCCCATACTGTAGTAGGCTTGGGCATCCAGTTTCGCGTCTGGCGAACCCAGGACATGGTTAAATTCCTCGATGGCTTTATCGTACTTTTCTTGGCGGAACCAGCTGTTCCCAATATTGAAGTGCATTTCCTTGGATTCGGGGGCATAAGTCGCGGCGATATCGGTATATAATTGGATCGCGCGTTCATATTCCGCGTTGGCATAGGCGGTGTTGGCCTCTTTCACCCGATCCCGCAGGGGATTGATCCAAGCGATCTGCCCCATGCCGAGCAGGGCGATGAGGGTTAACTTCATCCATTTTTCAGTCTGCATCTTGTGTGTACCTCGCATGGAGATTGGCCTCGTCTTGCATTCCAGGCCAGGGGACATCAGCGTTTTACCGCTTCGCCGTTTTTCACATAGCCGCCGACCGTCCGTGCGACCGAACGCTTACGGTCGGACATCAGCATTTCCACCACCAGACAGAGCAAGGCGGGGAACAGAAAGTACTGATAGCGCTCTTCAAAGAGCGAAATGAACTGTGTCTTAAGCAGTTGCTTTTGGCGGCGCTGTTCCATGTGTTCGTAGATTTCGGTCAGTTCTAACTCATCCGCGCGGGCGAGGTGGAACGCGCCGCCGGTTTTAAACGACAGATTGCGCAGTGTCTCTTCCCCCAGTTTGCTGGTGACGACATTGCCTTGGTCGTCTTCCACATAGCCGGAGATGGTGCCGGATTCATCACGGAGGGGAATGGGGACGCCGACCGGATCGCCGATACCGATGGCGTAAATCATCACCCCTTCTTTTTCCGCCCGTTCCGCGGCTTTGCCGGGATCGCTGACGGTGTCCTCCCCATCGGTGATGAGGATGATCACCCGCGATTCCCGTTCTCCGGGGGGAAACGAATCCAGCGCTTTATCGATGGCGGTGCCAATGGCGGTGCCGGATTTTTCGATCGAGCCGATGTGGATCTCGTTGAGCAGCAGTTTCGCGGCGGAATAATCCAGGGTCAGGGGGCATTGCACGAAGGCTTCGCCAGCGAAAATCACCAGCCCGATCCGGTTCCCCTTCATGGTGTCGATGAGGGTTTGGATTTCATGCTTGGCCTTGGCCAGGCGATTGGGTTTGACATCTTCCGCCAGCATACTGCGGGAGACATCCAGAAGGATGAGGATATCGCGCCCCTTGGAGAAAAGAGCCGTTTCTTTGCGTCCCCACAGCGGGCGTGCCAAGGCCAGGATCGAAAAAGCAAAGACCAGAAACAGCAGTACCAGTTTGGCTTTTTGCTTTTGGGTGCTGACATGCCCCATCAGCCGCTCCAAAATTTCGATCTGCCCGAATTGCTGCAAGGCTTTGCGTTTCCGCTTCCACGCCCAGCGTAGGAAGAAGAACAGGGGCACCAGCAGCCAAAGGAGATTCAAGTAAACGGGTTGGGCGAAATTCATGGCAGTTTCCTGTAGCGTGTATTCGACAAAATCAGTTCCATGGCCAGCAAGAGCAATGCGGGGACCAAGAAATAGGGGAACAACTCACGGTAACGGCGGTTACCCTCGGATTGGATTTCGGTTTTTTCTAATTGATCGATTTCATCAAATATTTCATTGAACTTTTCGCGATCGGTTGCGCGGAAGAACTTGCCGTTGGTGCGTTCCGCGATGGTTCGCAGAGAACTTTCGTCGATGCGTTCAGCGTCAGGAATCGGCTGCAATTGCCGGCCAAAGATGGTTTCGACTTCCACATAGGGCACGCCAAATCCGCCCACGCCGATGGTGTAGATGCGCACTCCCAGGGCCTTGGCCATGTCCGCGGCGGTGAGGGGATCGATTTGCCCGGCGTTGTTGGCCCCATCGGTGATGAGGATGATCACCTTGCTTTTCGC
>JAVFAP010000325.1:0-5420 GCA_034002445.1 bacterium
TCATCGAGGCCGCCGATCAACACCGAGTGATTGGGCAAGTCCACCATCGATCCAGGGCCTAATGTCGTGATCAATTGGCTTTGCCGGATTTTTCCATGCGCATGGTTCGATTTTGTCCTTTTCATGATTCCTGCTCAACCTCCTCTCCTTCCAATGTTTTTAACCAGAGATTCACCTCCGGTTCCACATCCCGCATAGACCGGTTCGCACAAAATTTCTTGTATTTGGTTGCCAGCCCTTCTAACTCCGGATTTAAAAATTCATGGATCAAGCGTTTGGCTCCACCGATTTCTGCTTGATATTGGAACTTGATTCCTTTCTGATGAAGTTCGTGCACAATCCCGCTCCATTCATCCAACAAATCCTTGCAGCGATCTCGGACCGCCAGCCTCAGCGCGTCTCTTTCGTGGGGATTGAGATTCGCATGGTTCTCTGCCCGCTGCATAAACGTCTCGACGACAAAATCCAACTGGTTACGTACCTGCAAGATGGCTTCGGCGCCTCGTGGGGGTGTCATCGCGGGATGTCCCAGCCGGGCCAAACCAACCAAGGCACCCGCCAGTGCCCGGTCCATCGCCCGAGCGGAAAAGGGGGTTACACTCGTCGCTTCCACCGCCCGATAAAACGATTCGTGGTAGGCGGTAAACCGCTCGTAGTGGGAGCGGTCGCGAGGGCGGTGAATATTCAAGAGTGTCACCACCAGCCCCGGCCGCTTGTCATCCCGTCCCACCCGGCTGGTGGTTTGGATATACTCCGCACTGGTCTTGGGCTGACCAAACACCACCATCAAGCCCAGGCGCGTGATATCCAACCCAACCGAGATCATGTTTGTCGCTAAGGCCACATCCACGGATTTTTTATCGTGGAACGTCAGGGCAAGGCGGCGCTTGGCTTCCGCGACTTGATTCGTACTCACACGGCTGGTGAGTTCCAGCACTTCATATTGGATATCCCGGTCCGCAAACAAGCCCTCGGATTCATTGACCCGTTGGCGGCTTCCATAACCAGCCAAGCGGTTTTTAATTTCATCCTCGACAATCCGCCGTCCGCCGCCCAGTTCCCGCAGACTGTTGAAATATCCCAGTAAGGTCATGTAGGGGTCCGCGGGATTGGGTTTTTGTTTTTTGGACCGTTCCCAGGCCTTTTGGGCCGTCGCCAGAAGGACAAGGTATGTGCGAAGCAAGGCCATTTTAGGGCTACGGCCGGGGGCGGCGATCCCAACATAGATCCGTGGCTCGCTTTGGGATGGATCATGCGTTTCGGCAAAAAACGAATGCCGCCGGTCTGGCCCTGGTGGAGGAAAGATATCCACGCCGCCATGGTTGAACAGGGCCCGGATTTGTTTTTCCGCCCGGCGCACGGTAGCGGTGGAGGCGACAATCTTGGGCCGCACCGTCTGTCCCTCGATATTTCGGGTACACAACGCATCCAGGGCCGTTTCATACAGCCCCGCGATGGTGCCCAAGGGGCCGGAGATCAAGTGCAATTCGTCCTGGATGATCAAATCCGGGGGCTGTAATCCATCCGGAAGCAGTTGGCCATGGGCCTGGTCCCCAGGCCCATAAAACCCGTTCTTGTCGTAGCGGGCAACTCGGCCAAAGAATTTCCCCACCGCGCCGGTCCAGGGCATGGCGGCAAATTTATCCACCGTGGCGATCATAAAGCAGGGCAGCCGCCGGTAAATGGGCTCATCCACCGTAACAATCGGCAAGGGATTGTCCTGAGTAAACGCACACCCTCTGGTCATGCATACAATACGCAAATCGGTTGGATGATTTTCGTTAGGAACAAGATTGAATGAATTTGTGCCGAACTTTTGTCCGCACCAGGGACAGTTTTCCAGCGGTATGGGTGATGGCTTGCTGCTATCACTCTTAAATCTGTTTGTTTTTACACGGGCTGTATCCTCTTTCCCATCCCCCTTATACCCCATCGTGTTAGGGGTCGCCGCTTTTCCCACCCAAAGGCCGATCTCAAATGGCCAAGGGCCCAATTTTTCCACATCCTGTTGCCGTTCCAGTTCCAAGGCACAGACGACCGTGGCGGCGCGGCTCAGTTGGTCCAGGGTCAGAAGGCGCAGGGTATAGCGCATCAACACACTCAACCCGGCCGATTGGATTCCCGGATTTTTCAACCGCCGGTAGACCAGGGTAAACGCGGCAAGGCCCAGGTAGGCTTCGGTTTTTCCCCCACCTGTCGGGAAAAAGAGCAGGTCCACAATCGCCCGGTCGGGATGCCGCGAATCCGCCAGCCCAGCGATATTCATCAAGACAAAAGCCAGCTGAAAGGGCCGCCAGGCGGGAACCACCGTGGCGGGGTCTTTCTGCTCCATCACCCCAAAGCGCTGCCGCGCGGCTGCCGCCATGGCGCGGTTGGCGATGCGAAATGCTTCCAGGATGTCTGGATCATGGAGTTGGTTAATCCCTTCCTCGATACGCGCGGCCGCAATTTCCGCCCGATGCAGAAGTTCCTGCGCGGTTTCCCGCCGTTTGGCGTTGAGGCTGGGGATGCTGGCTCGCTGCCCTTCGATCCATTGCCGGTACTGCTGGGGTAAGGACCCAAGCCGCTCGCTTGCTTCCTTCTCATCCCTCAGCCCGGCCAAGTGATCCATTTTGAGTTCCACACCTTCAATAATCGAAGGTGCCACTCGCTCCACCGCCGCCTGGGGAATCCATACGGTACGAATCGTCTGACAGAGAGCAGGATTTTCCGCATGGATGACGGCCTCGCTGGCGATGTTATGGCCGACCGCGAATTCATAGGCATCCCGGTATTGCAGGTCGGCAATGCGTTCATCGACATCGTCCGTATGATCCCCACATAAATTGGGCCTGGGGGTGATGGAGGGCTGGGCGTGGATTTCCAATTGGACTTGAAACGCGAAAGCGGTATCCCGTACCTCATCCGGGGCAGGGTTTCTTCGATTGACCAAAAACACCGATACCGATCGCGTGCCCTCGGGCAGTTCGCCATGTAGCGCTGTGGTTTGTACCGGTTTTTCATGGTACGCCAACTGCAACCCATCCGACCGGGGCACCTCGACAGTCAGGCCATCGTGCGGCGCCCCCGTGAGAGAGATAACCTGGCTCTCCTCTTTAGGAATTCGTTGCCAGTTGGCAAGGGAAGGCCTGGTTTCATTCTCCCCACACGGTTTGTAATCCCCCCAGCGAACGCTCACATCGATCTCGGTTAACTCCGGAGGGACCAGAAAACTGATCCCCACCGAGGAAGGCAAGTAGCGGGGCTGGGCTGGCATGGCTTCGGGAGTCACGCCATCATCCCCGCCTTGCTCGGGTGTCATCTCATCCAGCGATTCCGTGCTTTGTTCATCCTTACGCTGTTCTTCCCCCGCATCGAGGGGAACCAGGAATCCGGTGAGATACCAAGTGGAGGGCCGTTGCGGTAAAATCTCATGGGGATCACCCAACACCCTGCCATCACCGCCCCATTTCTCCCCGGGACCGATCAAGTCCAATCGTAAGGCATCGATTAATGTTGTACGTACATCTGCCGAATTCATTCCATTCCCTCCCCTTTTTTTATTATCTATTTGTCGTAGGGTGGGCTCAAAGCGCCGTTAGGCGCGTAGCCCACCACGGTTAACGTACCTGGGTAATTGGCTTGGTGGGCTACGCTCGCTTCGCTCGCTTTGAGCCCACCCTACGGTTTGCCCAGCCTACGGTTTGGCCAGCCTAAAACGACAACCTAACCAAGCCGGCGGATTATGCGGAACCTTGGTTGAAATCATCCTGAAATTTCTGAACGATTTGCAAGATGAGGTCGAAATCGGGTGTCTCACCAAAAAACATCTCTTGCTTCATATTGTTGTAATCCGATCGCCAATCTGGAATCTGATTTTCGGTTGGAACCAACCGCAGTTTCCCTTTCACCAAGGTCGTGTAATCCACCCAGTTTTGACGGAAGAACACGGCACGGTGGCTGGCCACTCGGGAAAACAGAGATTCATCGGCCATGGCATCTTGTGCGATTCCCTTTTCGATCAGTTTATAAAGATCGTAGTAATGGCGAGCCATGTATTCTTTGCGTCGCTTACCGCTGACTGGACGATAGGTTTCTTCGTGCAATAGCATAGCCTTCTCCCAGAAAGTCCGCGTTGGCTTTACCGCACGCACTTCAATCTTGCTTTCGGGAAGCAACTTCGGATAGACATCGCTGATGTATGGGGAGATGATGATCGTTTCCGATGGCTCTGTATCGGAACGTGCCCCCATCTCAATCTTAACGGTTTGCCGCAGATAAACCGCTTTGGCAGGAAATGCTGTCGGGTAGGTGAACAACAGGGTTTGACCATCAGGATCATCCGGATCATCATCGAGTTGCCAACTAAGCCGGGTTGGTATCGCAGGGCGATGGCTTCCCGTACCATCGGCCCAACATTTTCTTTGATGCATTTCTCACACGCCTTGTGCAGTTCTTTGAGACGCTTGTCCTTTTGTTTTCTACTAGGGGGCGTTTCCGGCGCATTGTCGTGGCTAAACCCTAGTGCGCCGCGGTTGATGACGATGTCGATGTCTTCAGAGAAGCGCTCGATGAGTTTCCACCCTTTGGAGAGCGATGTTCCTCCCTTGAATGTGAGTTGTTCTCCCCAAGTCGGAAGCCGGAACAATTTGTCGAGCACCCAGCAGACCCAAAAATCCTTTTCCACGGCCATTTCAGAGAGGTTCAGTTGTGCGCCTGTTTGGGTGAAAACCTGTTTGCGGCGATAGTCCTCCATCTCAAGAAAATGCTTCACTCTGATTTCTCCTTGCCTGCCAGAGTGCGGATGATGTTGGCAATCCAGGCAGGGGCATAGCGGATGTCTTTCAGCAATTGGGTCTTGGCCTGCTCATCGAGAATCCGGTCGAGTCTCCCAAGGATCTGCGTATCCATACCTTCTTGCCCCACGTGCCGCAACGCTTGGATGACGAGGCCGCTGACCTTGCCTGCGGTTGCCATATTCCGTGGAGTGGTCCGCTTCAGGATAATCTGTCGATTGCCAATTTGGACCGTACGGGAAAGACCGTCCGTCAGATAGGTGACTTTCATCGGCACTTGGGTGGATAGTCCGAGGAGGTTCGCGGCGTAGGCCCCGGTTGGCTGCAAGCGGGCGGCGTCCCGGCCTGCCAACGCCTTCGCAATCTCATCCGCAGAGGGCTGCAAAGATCCTAGTTCAGGGTCCGTTCTCGGGTAGTCATAAAGTCCCCGTGCCAACTGGCGTATCTTCCCGGATTGCTTATAGCGCTTCAAGGCAGAAGCGATCGCATCGCGGCTACCCAGATCCTTGAAATGGTTTGGAGTGAATACCCAACCCCTCCCATGGCCGTATATCCTGCTAAGTATCTGCTTTTCAATGGATTTAGAATTATTCAGCTTGAATCACCTGACACAATAATACATCTGTTTTTGTGTCAAATTATAGC
>JAVFAP010000326.1:0-5375 GCA_034002445.1 bacterium
CGAGAACATGTCAGCGCTGCGACGATGAGCCATAACTCTCTTCTCTTGGCCGGGATGCAAAGTTATGGCTTATTTTTTTTGGAATGCCGACGGTTTTCTTCCCAGTCTCTTTCGTTGTGTGGTTTAAATCCCTTTTCTCATTTATGTTGTTTATAATGCTTTATTATATTGACTTATGCAAAATGTCTTAATGTTTTTTCTTGGAATTTTGCCACCCTGGAATAAACGGATGCTGCTCCATTGCGTTTGTTGAAAAACGATTATGGGTACCAGTCCCGCCTGTTAGGTAAAATTTGCCTGGTCAGCTGGACATCTTGGAAATCGGGTTAAGGGAGAGAAGGGATCGATTGAGGGGAGAAAACAAAAACCACGCAACCGGTTCCCGGGAACACTCCTGGCCCTGCGACGATGGACTCCCTCCACACCCTCTTCTCTGTTCCTTGGCCGGGACGCGAGGGGGCGATGAGAGGTGATAAAAGGGTAAAATCCCCAATATCGAAATTAGTATCGGCAAGTCTTAGAAAAACCTTAACTCTTTTTTTAATTGTTTTGAAAAGGAGAAATAGTCCAATGCAGGAAGGGATATCCGCGAATTCCTCCTTCATTATACTTAAGGGGAGAAGAATTTCTGGGTGCTGTTTTGATTATATTGTTATAATATTATAATAGTATAAATCTAACCGTCCCGATAACTCTTCCGTTCTGGTTTGGCTAATCAGCGGAAAAAGAACAATTTGATCGCCAGGGCGATGACCGAAGCTAGCAGGACAATGCGGATGGGTTTTTCTCCCTTTTCCACCGCGATCTTGCTGCCGACCCAGCCCCCCAGCCCATTCCCCAGTGCCAAGGTGAGGCCGATCAGCCAGTTGACTTCGCCGTTCCAGGCAAAGATGAGCAGAGAGAAGGTGATGTAGATCCCTATGACGAAGACCTTCACACTGGCGGTTTTCACCAGGTCCATGCCGCAGAGCAAGGGCAGGGCGATGGTAATGAAGAAGCCGGTCCCAACCTGGAAGAGCCCGCCGAATACCCCGATCCAGAAAAAGACGAACAAGGCGGCCATTTTCCGTAACCCATGCAAGGCAAGAGGTTTCTTTTGTGATGGCATGGGTTTCCACACGATAAACCCCACCATGACCACCATCAGGACCGCCAGGATTCGGTTGAACACCTCACCCGGAATGAGGAGAGCCAGATATGCCCCTAAAATGGAGCCGAGGATAGAGGGTGCGGCCAGGATCCAACTGGTCCGGTTCTGCCGGATACCCCGTTTTTCAAAACTGAGGTACGCAAACACACATTGGATGAATACCGCTACCCGGTTGGTTCCATTGGCGACTGTGGGAGGCAGACCGAGGAGCAGAATCAGTAAGGGCAGGGTCAGGAGCGAACCGCCTCCAGCCAAGGTATTGACGATGCCGGCGAACACGCCCGCGAGGAGGATGATGGGGATATGCCACGCTTCCATGGAAGACCTCGGTCGCTTGAATTCAAACCACTGTATCCGGGAATGCAAAAATGCAAAGAGAATGCCTGGGGGGAAGTGATCATTTTCTTTCAGGAATCCTGGTAAAAAGGCATTTTTTTCCTTGCAATTTGCCTCGATCTGTTTTTTAATGGTTGATACAAAAATTGGGTTTCAGCCATGATGACTCCGTGCAGGTTTTCTTTCTTTGTGCACCATCGATCAAATCAGAGGAAGGAAGGGAAAATCTGTCTTTTTATGGTAGATTAATCCGTTTTTTATGAATTGGCATAATTTTTGCTTAGATCTTTTAAAGTTTCGGGTGAGGCCTGGCGGGCACATGCCATTCGAAAGGACTCTATGGTCGAAGGGGAATATCGAAATGCAAAATTTGGCTTTGGTTGTCGAGGATGACGCGATCATCCGTTCCTTTGTGAAGCATGTCTTGCATGCGTTGAATTTTGAAATTTTGGAGGCCGAAACCGAGGCCGAGGGCTGGGAACGGTATAAAAGCCACCAATCGCAGATTACCTTCGTGTATACGGATGTGATGTTGGGCGAAGGCGATGGGTTTTCATTATATCAGCGAATCCGTGCAAGTTCTGCCAACTTGGTTGTGGTTCTGGCCAGCGGGTATCCGAATGTGGTTATCGATGAGGTTTTCACGGATTCGCATTCGTTCTTCTTACCCAAACCGTTTCCCGTGGAAAGGCTGATGAACATCGCCAAGAAAGTCCATTCCCCCATCTTGCAGTATACAATGGACCAGATATGCTGAATCGATTTATGCTGAATCGATAGCCGCGATAGCGTTCCGCCACCGGGAGTGGGCGGGCTATCTTTCTCTACGCAGAGGGTGAACCTCAAGGGAGTATTAATTCAATCATGCACGATTCACATCCCGATTCCATTATCATTCCTGGCCGCATCCCTCCCAAGGAGATTTGCTTTGTCAACTCATTGGTTGATGATTTGGAAGGGATCGCGGTGATGCGGACCGTCGATCCGGTCGAAGGGCGGATGGAGTACTGGGTTGCCCCCGATCTGCTGGATGAATTCTATGCTTTCATGCACCATGTGCGCGATGATTATGGCATCCCGGTGGAATACGACGATCCCATCCCGCATACAACCGAGTTTCCCCCTGGACCCGCCTGATTCCTTCCTACCCCCGTGTTCTGGACACCGGTCCCATCAAAAAAAGTAAAAATCTGTCTTGACAGATTTTTTTTTGCGGATAAATTTAATAATAAGAATCGTTATCAATTTTATAAAAATTATGAAACGAAATTCCAGCATACGCCGAGAGAAAATCGCCGAAGCCTTGGGCCGGACCCGCAGCCACCCAACCGCGGAATGGATTTACGACCAAGTCAAGCAGGAGATCCCGGATTTGAGCCTAGGTACCGTGTACCGCAATCTCAAAATTCTGGTGGAAGAGGGCCGGGCCCGGGTGATCCATGCCGAAGACGGCAAGGACCATTTCGATGCCCATGTGGAAGCCCATCATCATCTGATCTGCAAGCAGTGTGGCAAGGTGGTGGATTACTACACCAGCGAAGAGACCGGATTGGCCCAGCGGATCGAGACCGATACGGGGTTTCTCATCGATTCGGATGGGCTGAAACTATCAGGCTTCTGCAAGGACTGTAAACCGAAAGCATAAACAAATCCTCTTTCGCAAGAGGCAAATGTATTCAATAGAATAATTGGAAAAGGAGTAGTAAAATGAGCGTACAAATTGGAAAACCTGCCCCAGATTTCACCGTGGATGCCTTGGTGGGTAAAGACTTCAAGCAGTTGAGTTTGGCTGATTACAAAGGTAAATGGGTTGTTTTGTTCTTTTATCCCCTGGACTTCACCTTTGTGTGCCCGACCGAAATCATTGAATTCAGCAACCGGTCTGGCGAATTCGCCTCTCGCGGCGCGCAGGTCATTGGCGGCAGCACCGATAGCAAGTTCTCGCACTTGGGCTGGTGCAACAACCATCCTGGCTTAAAAGACCTCAAAATTCCGTTAATCGCCGACTACAAAAAGACCATCGCCAGTGATTATTGCATTCTCAACGAAGATCTGGGCGCGGCATTCCGTGGGACTTTCATCATCGATCCCGATGGCAACATCCGCTGGATCTGTGTTAACGACCTCCCCGTGGGGCGGAATGTCGATGAAGTGATCCGTGTTCTCGACGCCCTCCAGACAGGCGAACTGACTCCCTGCCAATGGCGAAAAGGCGAAGAAGTCCTGAAGGTCTAAGTTAATTTCCCCTCGCAACAAAGGAAAAGGCGGCTTTGGCCGCCTTTTTTTATACGAATTGCATGGGATAAAAAAACGAAAAGCCCTCCCCACACCGGGGGGAGGGCTTTTGTGATACGGGATTGGACCATCTCAGGGTTGGCTGAACGAAGGCGTAATGCCCATCTCCTTGAGGAGGGCATCGGCATGTTCCACCGCGTCCAGCACCCAGAGGATGTAGCGGGCATCCACATGGATGGCACGGGTTACTTCGGGCAGGAAGAGCAGATCACTGGCGACCCCTTCGATATTGCCATCGAAGGCGATCCCGGCAAATTCCGCGCGGCGATTGAGTGTGGGCGAGCCGGAGTTCCCGCCCGTAATGTCCAGGTCGGTCAGGAGGTTCACGGGCACTTGGCCGATTTCATCCATGATGTAGGGCCCAAAGCGGCGGGCCTGGATGGCGTCGATGAGTTTGGCGGGGGCGTCAAAGGGCTCCTCTCCCTGGTGGATGGCCCATTTTTCCGCGACTTCCCACACTTTGGTGAAGGGGGTGTACTCATCTTGTTCGGGTGTGGGTTTGAACCCGCGTACCGTCCCAAAACTAACTCGGATGGTGCTGTTGGCATCGGGAGCGATCTGGCCTTGCTTGAATTCATTGTAAGCGGCGAAATAGGCCGGCCGCAGCAGCACCAACGCGCCGGACAGGCGTTCTCGTTTTTCCTTCAGCGCTTTGAGTTCTGGATTCAACTTCAACGCCAGTTGCAGGATGGGGTCATCCGATTTTTCCAATTTCTCGACCGAGGCGTTTTTCAATAATTGAACCCGGAAATCCACATCCTCCAAGCGGGTTTTCTCGAAGAAAGAGATCACGGTCTCTTCGATGGCTTGCGGTGTGGGCGGTTGGGGGAACAAATGGTGAAGGAGGGCCGGCTGTTGATCGGCGGGCAGCGCCAAGCCTTCTTGTAGGGTGAGGGTCAAGAGGGCAATGTTGAGTTCGCGCGAATACGATTTTTGCAGTTGAACCTGCTGCTGTTCCAAGCGCTGCCAGTTGCGTTCTTGGTACTCTGGATCACGGTCGAGGTCTGCTTTGGGCCGCTCTTCCGCCATGCGGACGATCTGGATGGCCGCTTGCAGCAGGGGATTGTAGCGGCTACCCAGGAGCGAGTTGACCAGATCGGTTTCCTTGGACTGATAATAGGTCTTCAGAAGGGCGTCGATATCCGCGATCACGGTGCCGTATTGGTTTTTGCGTTCAGGCTGGGTTTCGATCCAGGCTTGCAGATTTTTTTCTTCTTCCCACTTGATCTCCATCAAGCCTTGCTGATCCGCTCCCGCCAGGCAGCCGATAAAGTTCTTCTTGTAGTTTTCCAAGCCAGAGATCATGCTGGCGGCTTTAATTTTCAATTCTTCGGTATCACCGGCGGTATCATTAAGGCAATCGATATATTTTTGGTACAGATCCACCCGGCGGGGCATGTTCCACTCGATATCATGGTGGGTTTCCAGCGCGGTGGTCAGGCGTTCGGTGCTGCCGGGATAGCCGACTACAAAGGCCAGGTCACCGGGTTTGAACCCCTCCGTGTCGATCTTCAAGAAGGATTCTGGCTGGTATGGCACGTTATCCGGAGCAAACTCCGCAGGTTTGCCATCCTTCCCCACGTAGGCGCGGAGC
>JAVFAP010000327.1:0-5349 GCA_034002445.1 bacterium
CGCCGGGGGCGGCGGATCCGCGCCAGAGAAAGAAGCCGCCTTGCGGGATGCCGGGGCGCTGGTCTGCGAAAACCCCGCCGATATCGGCGACCGGTTGATGGACGCGCTGTCGTAATTCCAACCGAACGAGATTTGTCAAAAACAGGGTACGAGATTCGCACCCTGTTTTTTTCTGTCCAAAGATGGAAACGGCTTTCCGCATGCCAAGGCGGTTCCGATTGCCCCTTTCATTTTATATAATCGATCCATCATTTTTTCTTGAATGTCGAAAGGGGTGCACGAATGGCACAGCATGCAACTTTTCATTATAAAACCTTGGATGAAGTCAAAGCCCATGTGGAGGCACTGGGACTAGATCTCCCGTTTTCCACCGATCTCGCAATTCTGGGCACGCCTGTTTCCTTCGGCGGCCGCTCGATCCCCAACCGGCTGGCCTGCCATCCCATGGAAGGGTGTGATGGCCGCGGCAACGGGGGGCCCTCGGACCTTACCCTCCGCCGCTACAAGCGTTTTGGTGCGGGTGGCGCGGGGCTGATCTGGGGCGAAGCGACCGCAGTGGTGCGGGAAGCGCGAGCCAATCCCCGCCAGTTGTGGCTGCATGATGAAACCGTGGCGGATTTCAAGACGATGGTGGATGAAACCCGCGCAGCCGCCCAAAACTCGATCGGACATGATCCCTATTTTGTCATTCAACTAACCCATTCCGGCCGCTACAGTCGCCCTGGCAAGAAGCCCGCGCCGATCATCGCCCATCATAGTGACATTCTCGACCCCCGGCACAATCTGCCCAAGGACTACCCCCTCATCACAGACGAGGCTCTGGACGCCTTGCAGGAAGATTATGTGCGAGCCGCCCAGCTCGCCTACCAGGCGGGATTTGACGCGGTGGATATCAAGGCATGCCACCGCTACCTCATTTCCGAACTCCTGGCTTCGCACACCCGGGAGAACAGCCGCTATGGCGGATCGTTTGAAAACCGCATCCGTTTTTTGACCGATACAGTAAAAAAAGTGCAGCAGGCCGTCCCCGGGCTGGAAGTGACCTCCCGCCTGAATGTGTATGACGCGATCGCCTATCCCTTCGGCTGGGGCGTGGACCGGGACGACTACCGCCAAGCCGACCTGACCGAACCACTGCAACTGATCTCATTATTAGATGAGATTGGGTATCATGGCCTGAATATCACCATCGCCAATCCTTATTTCAATCCCCATTACGGACGACCGTTCGACCGGCCTTCGATCGGGGGTTATATCCCTGAAGAGCATCCTCTGGAAGGCATGGCCCGGTTGCTGCACATTGTCAAGCAGGTGCAGGACGCGTTCCCCGGCCTAGTGATCGTGGGGACCGGGTACTCGTGGCTGCGGCAATTCACACCCTACTTGGCGGCCGGGGCGGTGGAGCAGGGCTGGAATCAGATCGCAGGCTTGGGGCGCGGCGCATTCGCCTACCCGGATTTCGCCAAGGATATCCTCCTACACGGCGAGATGGATCCGCTGAAAGTCTGTGTCTCGTGTTCTTCGTGTACCCAAATCATGCGGGACAAGGGGCAAGCCGGCTGCGTGATTCGCGATAGCGAAATCTATAGCGATATTTATTGGGAAGGCCGGCAGAATGACACCGCAACCATTCGCCAAGAAGCCTCGCAATGCCTGCAATGCGTGGAGCCCACCTGCACCGCGCATTGCCCGGCGGGGATCGATATACCTGCGTTTCTGCGGCATGTCGCGGATGGGAATGACCGGGACGCGTACCGGGTGTTGCGCCAAGCCAACGTGCTGCCAGAGATTTGTGGTTTCATCTGTCCAGTCGAAGTGCAATGCCAGGGCCATTGCATCAAGGGTTACATGGATAAGCATGCGATGCCGGTAGCGCGTATCCAACGCTTCATCGCGGACAAAGCGGTGCAAGAAGGCTGGACCGCGATCAACATCCCGCCTTATGTGACCGGCAAGCGGGTGGCGGTCATCGGCGCGGGTCCGGCGGGCCTTTCTGGCGCAGCCCATTTGTTGGAACAGGGGCATGAGGTTGTAGTCATCGACCGGGGATCGTATGCGGGAGGCAAGGCGGCGAGTGTGATTCCCCACAACCGTCTCCCCAGAGAAGAAACAAAAGAAGAAATCCACGCCATTTTCCGCCCCATTAGCACCGAGCGGCTGGAATGGCGCTGGGATACCTCCTTAGGCCCCGACTACACACTGGACGATGTTCTCAGTGAAGGATTTGACGCCATCCTGCTGGCGTTTGGGCTGGGGAACACCGGCAGCCTGGTCCATGCAGACGCCCAGCCCGAGGGCGTGATGGATGCGCTCGCCTTTTTGGAGCACATGAACCGCAACGAGGATCACGTCGTACACGGCAAGGTGGCGGTGATCGGCGGCGGCAATACCGCCATGGATGCGGCCACCCTGGCCCAAGAACGGGGGGCGGAGGATGTCTACTTGATTTATCGCCGCAGTTTTGAAGAAATGCCTGCCTGGCCGGTGGAACTGAACCGGGCAATTCAAAAAGGGGTTCATTTTCTGGTTCTGACCCAGCCCGTGGGGTACGTCACCTCGGAAACCGGACGACTCAATGCCATCCAGGTAGTCCGGACCGAACTGGGCCCCAAGGATGGAACGGGCCGCCGTCGGCCAATTGAACTACCAGGGACCGAGCACGCCATCCCTGTTTCGCTGGTTGTAGAAGCCATCGGGGAACAGATGACCAAGGAGGCGATGGCGGTGTTGGCCTCCATCGATATGACTCGAAACCATTTGGTGAAAGTCGATCCAGACACATGGATGACATCGCGTGAGCGGATTTTCGCGGCGGGGGATCTGGTCAATGGCGGCACCACGGTTGCGCAGGCCATCGCCGAGGGGAAAAAGGCGGCAGCGGCGATCCATGCCTGCCTTAGCCAAGGATAAGACCATCCTGGGTGGGGGATCGGCGCGGGCAACCGGTCCTCCCGTTGGAGGAGCAGCAGAACCGTTGAAATCTGACCTTTTTTAGAATTTCAATTAACTTAAAGCCCCAAAATAAAGGGATCGATCTATTTTGCGATTGAATTTCCAAGGCGGTTTGCGTAAGATGGATTATCTTGTTTGGGGAGAATTGCATCGATGAAGAAGAAATTGGGTTTTACTCTGATTGAACTGTTAATCGTGGTGGCGATCATTGGCATTCTGGCCGCGATCGCGGTGCCAAATTTTATGAACGCGCAGATTCGCGCCAAACTGGCTCGGATCGAATCGGATCACCGCGCGTTGGCGACAGCGCTATCCATGTACCGCCTGGATAACGGGCGGTCGCCCCGGGATAATTTCCCCAATCATGGCTGGTTTTACTCGTGGGCGCTGTTGACCTCACCGGTTTCGTACATGCCGGCGGTCTTGGCGGATGTGTTTCAGGCGGATGATGTCAATTTGGGATTCGAACACCGGGTCGGGGGCGCGACAGGAAAACTCACCTACGATTATGGGACCGACGAATTTCACGGGTACAATGGCTCGCCAACCCACGACTGGCACAAGGCTTGGGGCAATTCGCAGTGGAAAATTGGCAGCCCCGGTCCTGATCAAAAGTATCAGAATGTCACCTTTTTATTCCCTGGAGCGGGATGGGTTGCCGGGGCCTATTATGATGCGTCCAATGGCCTGATTTCGCCTGGAGATATTTTCCGGTGTGAGAACAGTTTCAAAAAAGACCGCGAATAACCGTAACCAAGACAGCTGGATAAAGAGCGATCCTTTCTCTGACGAAGCCATAGAAAGGATCGCGTTCGTTTAACGGGCCAATTGGTTGATCAGCCGATCCAGATTCAAGGAAAGAAAATCCAGAAGGGGCAACGTTTCATTTGCCATCAGTTGGGAAAGGAATGGATTGAGGCTCTCTTGGTTTTCCTTCAAGAAGGGCACTTCGGCCAGCACAGCTTTCAAATTTTGGGGATTCATATCCGAACCCCGCAAATGGGTCTGGCCAAAATCCATTTGGATATTCTGGTTTTCGTGGCTCACCTGCTCAAAGCGCTCCATGTAGGCGGTCCATGCCGCGGCCGCATCGGGGCTGGTTTCCGGATCGGCATGGGCCAGGGTACCGAGGACGGTTTTGACCAGCCATTGATACTCAGCCGGAGACATTTGGCTGGACTCCAGCAGGCGAAGGTGTTCCTCTCCCACCGCGACCCCAAATGACATGGCCTGCCCGACAAGTTCCTTGATTTGGGTGAATCCCCGCCATTTGGCGCTGAGACCGGGTTCTTCAAAACTCTGCCCAACCGTCTCGCCCAGATTCCCCAGATTATCGATATTGTCCTGAAGGGTGGCAGAAAGTGCCGTGCGAATCGACATCACCTTTTCCGCTTGTTGTGGGGTGAGTTGCGAGGAGGCCGGGGGAGTAAATGGGTAAGCCTGGTTCAAGTCCAGGTACCGCAACGCCAAATCCCGATAGGTCTGATGCATTTCCTTTTGGATTTGCACCCCCTGATAAATCACAACCCCCACGCCTCCGGCGAGAAGGATCACCACCAGGGCTACGATCCCAGCACACCCTGCACACCCGATCAGTGCCGCTTTTTTACCTGAAACCATGTTGTCTTCTCCCTCTCCAATCGATTCGGCTATCCGCTCGAAGGGATTTATACGATAATCCACTCAATATATTCCAATTCCATGCGTTAAGTTCAAGGGGAAGGAATCTGGTGTTTTCCACTCGGAAGAAATTCTCATCACACGAGAAAGAATCGGATGGAACCTTTCCCCAATCCGAAAGGACATATCTACCATAGAATCACCATTTTTCCCGGACCATACACTAAGGAGACACGAACAATGGCAATCCGACTTCTTGAAGGAGCAAGGCGAAAACTCCCTCTGTTGTTCCTATTGCTGGCGATCTCCGCCTGGTCCCAAAATCTGAGCCGTCGCCCGGATTTGTTGACCGAAGTCCCCAATGTCCTGTGTGATGCCTTCTTGTTTGAAGCCAAGGAAGCGGCAGGAATCATTGCCGTCTATTCGCAATGCCGCAGCGAAGCGATGGAGGGGATTCGCAGCCAGTTTTCCAACTGGCGCACCATGACGAGAGAAGACCGGTTGCAGATTTTCCGGGATATGAACAAACACATCAACCGCGCTTTCATGGAAAAAACTAAGGCGTATTTTACCAAGGAAGAGATGGTCAGTGTAGAGAAAATCCTGGCGAAACAGCCGGCTGTAGACATTGAACTGCACGCCCTACGGCTGCTTGAATTACCCAAGGAACATACAAAGTCATTACGTGCGTCGGCTTTGGCGGTAGTCCTCGTTTCACCGCCCCGGTATCTCAGCCGGGCGTTGGAACAAAGCGAGGAAGAGCGCCAGAGAGAAGAA
>JAVFAP010000328.1:0-5290 GCA_034002445.1 bacterium
GAATCGAAAACTCCACTGGAATGAGACCATACGATGATTCAATTGTTTCGGGCGAAAGCCCCGGCCGCAACCCTTGAGAATTCAGACACTTTTGAGGAGAAATCCATGCCATTTGAATCTGTGCAGCTATCCGCTGAAACGAGGAAGGATCAGGAAACAAAAGTACAAGACCTTTGGCTGTTCATTACCAAAATCAAACAACTTTCCAAACATGTGGAAGAAGTGCGTCGCCTGAGCCTGCGCCTGTTCGATGAACTGTTCGCCTATCACGGTTGCGGGATAGAGGAGCGCTACTTTCTGGAATGCGCCGCGATCATCCACGACTGCGGACACGCCATCGCGCAAAAGAAACACCATAAACATTCCATGCGCCTGATAATGGAAGCCAAACTCCCCACATTCACCCCCCGGGAAAAACTGGTCATTGCAAATATTGCACGCTACCACCGCAAGAATACCCCCAAGCCAACCCATCTGGAATTCATGCGCCTCACCCCGGCCGATCAGGAAACCGTCCGCAAGATGGCCGCTCTGCTGCGCATCGCTGATTCGTTGATTCGGGCGGATGGGAACCGGGTGAACCATATCGATATTTCAGTAACCGATGAGCAATGCCACTTTACGATCTTCAGCAACAATCCCTGCGTGGAAGAAATTGAATCGTTCAGCAAGCGTAAGGACTTATTTATCAACACATTCGGCCGGGACGCCCTTCTCACGAAGAAAGATTAAGCAAACCGTCACAAACGCAGTTTCCCCTGAAGTTTAAGAAGTACATAACATCCAGCGGTTACCAGCGTTAGTGTCAGCAACCGGAGAAGATTGAGGAAAGAAAACGGATTGTGTTTGGCTGGCATACGGTCCCCCCTACGTTTCGAATCATGGCGGTATTTTACCGCCATTTTTCTTTGTATGACAGAGGCAGAGAATCGATCGAGGCATGCCGCCTTTCCGAAAAGGATTCTTCTAAAAAATTCCACAATATTATTGGTACAATTCCTGTTTTGGTGCAAATGGCCTCTTCTGCAGACTGCAAACGGAACTTCATGCGTGCCAATTTGACGCACAGGGGAAGATCCTTTGGACGCTTCCCCACTCGATCCTAAATGAATTCAATCAACATAATCTAATATTTATCAGATAGTTAAACCTACAATCCAATTCAAATCCCACTCGGATTTGCCCTAAAAAAAATTTCTAGCACACCTTTTGCTCTATAAAAAATTGAAAAAGATTCGACTATAATCCCTTAGAAAATTGATAGAATCAAAGCGGAGTTCCATGTTTGATTGGCTGCAGACAAATTGGATCGAAAATCTTAGGAAAAAGCGCATTCTGCTTACCCCATCGACGGCGAGCACGGCCCAATCCGAGGTGATTCAATTGAAGAACAAGTACCTCTGTTCGCTGCGGGAAATCGATGAGATGCGGCACCGCTTCGCGCGGCAGAGTGAGACACACAAAAATCACCTGTTGGTCAAGATCGTCAATGACTTTTTACCAGTGGTCGATAGTCTGGAGAGAGCGATCGCGAGTGATCACGAACAAGAGAATCCCTGGCGCGAGGGATTTGTGCGGACTTACGAGCAATTTCAAGCCATTTTGGCCAAGTATGATGTTACACTCGTGCCCGGGCTGGGCTCTCCCTTCGATCCTCGCTGGCATGAAGCCATTTCCTTGGTCCAAACCCAGGAGCATAAAGCCGGAATTGTTCTTCGGGTCGTCGAATCGGGCTACAGGCGAAACAACCAGCTGGTGCGTGCCGCGAAGGTGATCGTTTCCACCCAATCCGTTCCATAAGGCAAGGTAAGGATGGCCATCCGCTACCGAGATTATTACCGGATCTTGCAGATCCCCCGAGACGCCACCCCCCAGATGGTTCAGGGTTCGTTTCGGCAGTTAGCGCGCCGGTATCATCCTGATCTGAACCGGTCGTTCTTGGCGGAGGAACGATTCAAACTGATCAATGAAGCGTATGAAGTATTAAAGGACCCTGTCAAGCGCAAGCAATATGATCAGTTGGGCCCCAGTTGGCAGGAGGGACAGGAATTTACCCCACCTCCCGATGCGACCCAAAACGCAAGCCATGAAGGCAAAGAGCGAACCAATGGACGCCAAAAAGAAAAAGGCAGCAGTGGGTTCAGCGACTTCTTCGATTCGCTCTTTGGCCGCGGCTTCTCCGCCTTTCGGGCGCGGCAAGAGAAGAAAAAACGAGACGAAACCTATGGTTGGGCAGTCCGGGGTGAGGATATCGAAGCCCCGTTGACAGTAACGCTGGAGGAGGTTTATCACAACGCGGTGAAATTGATCGAAATGGAACTCGATCCAGTCGGGCCCAGTGGATTCTCATTGGCCCCAGCAAGACGATATGAGATCAAAATTCCCGCAGGAACCAAGAACGGGACCAAAATCCGCCTTGCCGGACAGGGCAATAAGGGCAGCCATGGCGGCCAGGATGGGGATCTGTACTTGGTCATCGCGATCCAGCCGCATCCCCGGTTCACAGTGATGGAATATGACCTGGAGACGTCTATGCAAATCGAAGCCTGGCAAGCCGCCTTGGGAGCGGAGATCCTGGTTCCCACCCTGGGCGAACCATTGAGCGTGCCCCTCCCTCCTTCAACCGCCTCAGGCAAACGCCTACGGCTGCGGGGCCGGGGCTTGTTGAAGAAAGGCAACGCCCGAGGCGATTTGTATGTGAAGATCGAAATTGGCTTTCCCACCTTCCATAGCCTGGAGGAACGGAAAGCGTACGAAGCGCTGAAACAAATTTCTTTATTGAAAAATGGGAGAAATTCAAACGAATCGGGGATATAAACATCATGGGATGGAGAGTGGAAAACCTGCACCTTGCAGAACCGAAGGAGCAAAACCATGGATTTAAACCGATTCACCCAACGATCCCAAGAAGCCTTGGCCGAAGCGCAAAGCCACGCCATCCGGCTCAACCACCAGCAAGTGGATATCGAGCACCTCTTGGTGGCTCTGATTGACCAATCCGAAGGCCTCATTCCGCGCTTGTTGACCAAGATGGACTGTCCGGTCCAAGCGATTCAAGAGCAACTCCAACAAGAACTCCTGCGCCGTCCCCGGGTAACCGGACCGGGCCTTTCATCCCAACAAATCCTCATAACCCCTCGTCTCAGTCAAATCCTGGTCGCTGCCGAGGATGAAGCCAAACGCCTGAAGGATGAATACATCAGCGTCGAGCACATCATGCTGGCCGCCCTCTCTGAAAAAACGAGTTCTCCAGGACTTGGTATCCTGAAACAAGCAGGTGTTACCCGGGATACGTTTCTCAAAGCGTTGACCAGCGTGCGGGGGAACCAGCGGATTACCAGCGCGACGCCCGAGCAAACCTACGAGGCGCTGGACCGCTATGGGAGGGAACTGGTGGCCGAAGCGGCCAAGGGCAAACTGGACCCGGTCATTGGCCGGGATGGCGAGATTCGCCGGGTGATCCGAATCCTCTCCCGGAAAACCAAGAACAACCCGGTGTTAATCGGAGAGCCGGGGGTGGGAAAAACCGCCATCGCCGAAGGGCTGGCGCACCGGATTGTGCGGGGGGATGTGCCGGAAGGACTCAAAAACAAATCAATCTTTTCGCTGGATATGGGTTCCCTGCTCGCTGGGGCGAAATACCGGGGCGAGTTCGAAGAACGGCTCAAAGCGGTATTGAATGAAATCAAGAAGAGCGATGGGCAAATTCTCTTGTTCATCGACGAACTGCACACCATCGTAGGCGCGGGCAAGGCGGAAGGGGCGATCGATGCCGGGAATATGCTGAAACCCATGCTGGCCCGGGGCGAACTGCACTGCATCGGCGCGACGACGCTGGATGAATACCGCAAATATATCGAGAAAGATGCCGCGCTGGAACGGCGCTTTCAACCGGTGCTGGTGGAAGAGCCCAATGAAGAGGACACCATTTCGATTCTGCGCGGCCTGCGGGAACGGTTTGAGGTGCATCACGGGGTGAAGATTCAGGATAACGCCCTGGTGGCCGCAACGATGCTTTCCAACCGCTACATCACCGACCGGTTTTTGCCAGACAAGGCGATAGACCTGATCGATGAAGCAAGCGCCATGATCCGCACCGAGATCGACTCGATGCCGACCGAATTGGACGAGGCGGCACGGCGGGTGATTCAGCTGGAGATCGAGGAACAAGCACTCAGCAAGGAGAAAGACACCGCCAGCAAGGAGCGGCTAGGCAATCTACGCAAAGAACTGGCCGATCTGCGTAACAAAGTCAGCAGCATGAAGACGCAGTGGGAGATGGAGAAAGGCGCCATCCAAGAGGTGCGCTCGCTGCGGGAACAAATTGAAAGCATCCGGCGCGAAGTGGAACAGGCGGAACGTCACTACGACCTGACCCGCGCAGCGGAACTGCGCCATGGGCAGTTGCCAAAGTTGGAAGCCGAACTAAAAGAAAAAGAGAAAGAACTGGCACACAAACAGGGGCAAAATAAATTTCTGCGGGAAGAGGTTACGCAGGAAGAGATCGCGGATATCGTCAGCCGCTGGACCGGCATCCCTATTACCCGGCTGGTGGAAGGGGAACGGGAGAAATTGCTGCGGCTGGACGAAGTGCTGCATCAGCGCGTCATCGGGCAAGACGAGGCGGTGACCCTGGTGGCGGACGCAGTTCTGCGGGCCCGGTCCGGAATCAAGGATCCCAACCGGCCGGTGGGCTCGTTCATCTTTCTGGGCCCCACGGGGGTCGGGAAAACCGAACTGGCCAAAACCCTGGCGGAATCGCTCTTTGATACGGTTGAAAACATGATCCGGATCGATATGTCGGAGTACATGGAAAAGCACGCGGTCTCGCGCCTGATCGGAGCCCCACCCGGCTATGTGGGCTATGAGGAAGGCGGACAGTTGACCGAAGCGGTACGGCGCAAACCGTATTGCGTGATCTTATTCGACGAATTCGAGAAGGCGCATCACGATGTGTTCAATATTCTGCTGCAAATCCTGGATGATGGCCGCCTGACGGACTCGCAGGGGCATACAGTCGATTTCCGGAACACGGTGATCATCATGACCTCCAACATCGGCTCGCAATACATCATCGATGGCATTGACGCCCATGGGGAAATCACGGAGACCGCGCGGAACCAGATCATGGCGGAACTACGCCAGCACTGTCGGCCGGAATTTCTCAACCGGGTGGATGACATGGTGCTGTTCAAGCCGTTGCGGCTGGAAGAGATTGAAAAGATTGTGGACCTGATGATCCATGAGTTACAAGCGCGACTGAAAG
The DNA here is from genome assembly GCA_034002445.1 of bacterium. GTDB lineage: Bacteria > Hinthialibacterota > Hinthialibacteria > Hinthialibacterales > Hinthialibacteraceae > JAVFAP01. The sequence goes on from JAVFAP010000328.1 coordinate 5,267, forward strand.
ATCGACAAATTCAGTTGATCCTGG
>JAVFAP010000329.1:0-5272 GCA_034002445.1 bacterium
CTCTGCCGTTTTTCCTTTACCTTAGTACAATTGCCACTCTTCGATCCCGACAATCTCTTTTTCTGGAATTGCCAGAATATCAAACAGATTGAGCGAAGAACCGTGGGTGGTGTTCTTTTCCAATGTCACCTGCTTCAGGACTTTGGTGGGATCCACTTGCGCCGCGTTTTCGAAAAACGCGGGGTCAAACCGGCCATCGAAATTCTTGCTACCATCGATCCGGTTCATCCCATTGACCAGTTGGAATACATCGTTGTAGGTCAGTTGGGGCGGATCATCATACCAGTCATCCGCATGGAAGACGCCCTGCGATGTCGTTCCATCATCATAATGGAAGGTCGCGTAGAGTTCGCCATCCCCGTTCCCTACCGTCATGACCGCGCGCAACTCGGCATATTTTCCCGCAGGGACCACATCGAAGGTGAAGGGGCCTTTTTGTTGGGTGCTATTTTCGAATTTCATGGAATTCTTGAGCCCGGTTTCATCAAATTGATTGTTATAGTCGCCCAAGACATGCCCATTCAATCCGCTGATATGATCGGGCGGCAACCCCCAGCCGATCATCTGGTTCCCGGTTTGGTTCGCGTTTTGCCAATAGATATACCCACTCACCAACAGGTAATGGGTGTCGTTGTTGTCATGCCCGAATCCCCAGGTGCCGTCATACATCGCGTCATCCACCTGGTCGATGCAGACGACATCCCACGCAGGCAATTCAGCCGGCCGGTTGGGATCGTTCAATTTCAGATCCACCCGGCCCGAGCCTGCGGGCGGCAAGGCGGGGACGGAGGCGAGAATGATGTTATCCCAGAAAGCTGAACCCGCCGCGCCCCCCCGGCGCAGGCGGAGTTCCGCGATGTCCGAAATCTCATCGTTGTTCTCTCCCCCCGCATCAAAGGTTGCCAATGTATCCGTCGCGTCGGGATCAATCCACAGGTACACGCTGTCATTTTGGCCGGCTCCGGATTGGAGCACATAGCGCACCAGGTAATGATGCGGTTGTTTGTAGTCTTTCCCCGCCGCTAGGCTATCCCCGCCAGGCAGGTTGCCGATACCGGATGAAGTAGCATTATAGGGTTTGCCGACAAAACTGACCTCGTTACCATTCGCGCCATAGAGGGTAATCCCCGCCCAGTGATTGGCCGCCGGGCCTTCATCCAGGAAGGTGAAGGAAAGCCAGACTTCGCCAGTGTTGACTGGTTTGATACTCCGGCTCACCCCATTGGTTCCATCCCCTGAAAGTTCCAGACAGAAGTTCCCCGGATTGTACTCTTGTGGTTGGGAAGTCACCAAGCCCGCGTCGATAATGCGGGTATTGAGTTTATCTCCGGTGCTGCCCTTATCGCTCCAGAGCGTTGCCCAGCCATTGTTCAGCGGAGTCGCGCCTCCTCCCAGAGGCTGCGTAACCTCAGTCAATCCCTTCCCTTCGTTATCGTTGGTTCCGCCCGATGGATACGCGAATGTTTCGAAAATAAAGAAGGAGAGAAGGGTCAGATTCGCTTGCCCCGAAACCACTTGGGTAGCGCTTCCCTTCACCGCGTTGCCTGCGAAGGAGAAGGTCTTTGATTCGCCCGAATTGACATAGACGGTATACGACAGCGTCTGCGCCGCCGTCAGATCGGGGATGGCCCAGGTGATCACCTGGCCGCTGGCACTGGCCGAGCCCGAGGTCGCCACCACATTATCAATCCGCAGCCCCGTCGGCACGGTTTCGGAAACCGTCACCGCGCCCCCCGTTTCCCGTTCGGGTTTGGCTGTCACACTGATATTGATGGGGCCGCCAAAACCGGGATAGGTAGGCGGCGTCATCGACCGGACCGCGGAAAAAGCCTGCGTGGAAAGAAACGCTTCATCGCTGGGACGGTCGGTGGACCCCCCATTGGTCAGATAAATCGCTTCGAAATGCGGATTAAGCAACGGATCGGCGGTGGCGCCTCCCGTCCCTTCCGAGGTTTCCCGCCGATAAAAGGTGAGGGTATATTGCCCCGCCGGAATGTTCCCTAGCGAAGCCCCCACGGAATTGGCGTCGATTGAGGTATCATCCCCAGGCGCCCCATCCCAAGCCCACAGGCCAAACGAGCCGATATTGTCATCCAGAAACGCGGCTGGCGTCGCGGAGGGTCCACTGGGCGAACTGATATATTGCCCTGCCGAATCCACCACAAAAAAGGACGGTTTGAAGGCGGATACCTGCGCAAAGGGATACTGGTAATGCACCCACATCCACCATTCTCCCGCCGTGGGGATTGTAATGGTGACCTCAAGCATTTCCCCCGTCGCCTGGGTCTGATCGCTATCCGCGACCGGAGGATACACGCTTTTCCCGGTCAACTCGCCATACCCCTCGTGGGTACTCCACTCATTGGTCCCTATCGTGGCGGACGGTACCGGCGTCGTCGTGTCACTGAAGATCTTGCCATCGGGCACCGTCACATAGATATGGGTTTGCGTAAATCCACTCGCTGTAAAGGCCAGGAAAAAAGCCCATACCGCTACACCGAAAAACCATTTTTTCATCACCTCTGTACCTCCTGACTGACTCATAATTCGATCCATCAATCGATGGTATTTACAGATTATCATGACGCAGTCCAGGGGGTGATGTCAATAGGTTTTGATAAAAAAATCATGGCCCCCCAGATTCACTGGGTTAACCTGGGAGGGCATGGCATCGGGTTCACTCTTCGAAGGGATTCTTGCGGCGGAGTTGTTTCTTTTGGGAAATCTTCTTTTTGTACTGCAGAATTTTTTCTTTGACCGCACGCGGCTTTTTAGTCGCGATACGGGGCCGCTGGCGGTGATTGCGCTGCTCCAGCCGTTTCCGCAGCACCTCCAGCGCCAATTGCTTATTGCGCCACTGATGCCGCTCGGTCTGGATGCTGACCACAATCCCCGAGGGGCGGTGATGCAGACGCACGGCGGTCTCCCGCTTGTTCACATTCTGCCCACCATGCCCGCTGGAGCGAAAGGTATCCACATCGCATTCCGCGAGCAAATCATCATCCAAGGGAGGAATCACAAAAAAAGTCATTGTCGTTTATTCCAACGTTCTTTGATCATGGTCATCGTGAAATCATTTCTCTTTTATGCCATTATGGTAGCATAGCCTATCCGAGAATGCTTTTGGACGAAAGTGAGAAATCATGCTGATTCAGACAAAACCCATCGTGGGGCTTCTTCTTGCCCTCTTCTTCCTGACCGCCTTGCAGGCTGGCGCCGCGCCGCCGGTGGCGATTCTACTCGACGACTTTGAAAACCCAGAGGCCGCTTCTGCCTGGTCCTTTTCAAATGGGGCCGAATTCCCCGGCGCGGCCGGTGCGTTCCTCCCCAGCGAAGCGGGCGCCAAGGAGGGCCACATGGGCGGAGAGTTACGCTTCGATTTCCGCCAGGGCGGGAATTATGTCGCCGCCATCCGGACAATCCCACCCTCGCTCTTCCCCAAGGAAGATGCGGCGTTTGCCCTGGCCGGGGTGCAATTCGATCTGCTTTTGCCCGAAGGCCACAACGTCACCTTCCGCTACACGGACCAAAGCGGGCAAACCCTGCAGAAACCCGTGGATTGCGCTGCGGGTCGCTGGGACCGGGTCATCGTTCCCTTCCACAGTTGGCAAGGGCACTGGGGTGGCGCCAACGATGGCGTGGTCCACGGCCTGCCCCGCCAGATTGCCATTTTGATCAACAGCGGCAAGGCCCAGACCGGCTCGCTGTATTTCGATACCCTCACCCTGCTGGCGGGCAGTCCGAAAGATTTGCTCTATCACGCCCAATACACCGCCTATGATTTCAGCCCGGACGAAGGCTGGGGGCTCGCGGCCCACGGCCCGGGCGGTTCCTGCCAGTTACGCCACAACCAGGCCCATCTGGATTTCACCCAAGGCGCCTCCGCCATCACCCTGCGCCCGCCTGACACCACCTTACTGGGGGCGATCGATACCATCCGTCTCCGCGTGCAGGGCAAGGCGGATGGCTACCCTGTCCACCTGGCGCTCCGCACCCATTTCATGACATTCTATAAAGAGATCGGCCCACTGCAGGGCGAAGGGGTGCAGGAACTGGTCACCGATGGCCCTCCCGGCGAAGGCTGGATCTGGGGCGGCGGCGAGAATGACGGCAAAATCCACGGCCCCCTGCGCCTGGGGGAAATCCGGATCGAGAGCAATGGGAAAAAGGAGGCCTTGGACCTGACCCTGTTGGATCTCCGCGTCGACGCCTCTTGCATGCCGCAGAACCAATGCCTGCTGACCGCCTCGCTGGACGAAAGCCAGGAGACACCCCGCTTCCGTGCCAGCCTGCAATCGCTGGCCGAGAAGCCCCTGCAAGGCGAGTTGCGCTGGATCGTTCGCGACTGGGACGGGGCTACGCTCGCAAAGGGCCAAAAAGCGATCGAGACCCCCGCACCAGGACAGTCAAGGCACGACTTCATCCCGCTGCCTTCCCTGCCCCAGGGCTTGCGCTTCGCCGAAGCGGAATTTCAGCTGCACATCCCCGGACAATCCGTGGCTCCCGCCCAGGCCTGTTGGCTAGCGCCCTGGGAGGCCGAAGGCACCGACCGCATCGAGCCGCAATCCCCCTTCGGCATGGGAGTCTATCTCTGCCGCTACGGTGGACACCCAGCCGGTCTGGCGGAAATGGACGAGGCAGCGCGGATGGCGCGCAAAGCCGGGGTGAAATGGACCCGGGAAGATTTTTCATGGTCCCGCCTGGAGCCGCGCAAGGGTGAATTTGACTTTTCTTACTACGATGCCCTCATCGCCTGCGCCAAGCGCCATGGAATTCAAGTCTACGCTATCCTGTGCTATTGGTCCTCGTGGACCAAGCCCTACACCGCCGAAGGGCTGGCGGACTATCTGGACTATGTCAAAGCCATCGTAACTCGCTACAAAGAGGATATTCATCAGTGGGAAATCTGGAACGAACCCAACATCTTCTTCTGGCAGGGCCCCAAGGAAATGTACGCGGAGATGCTGATCCAAAGTCATTCCCTGATCAAATCCATCGATCCCAGCGCGGAAGTCCTGGGGATCTCGACCTCCGGCATCGACCTGAAATTCATCCAGCACATGATGGACCTGGGCACCCCGTTCGACGTGCTGACCATCCATCCCTATCGGCGGATTCTTAACGACCGGGATTTCATCGCGGATTTGAAGGAAGCATCGGACCTCGTCCAAAACGCGGACGGCACCAAGCGCCCGGTCTGGCTGACCGAAATGGGCTGGGCCACTTTCACGCCGCACAACGCACTGCGGCAGGATTTTATCCCCACCAGCCA
>JAVFAP010000330.1:0-5258 GCA_034002445.1 bacterium
TCCGTCCATTTTTTTGTCAAAAAAAGGACTCCCCCCTAGGCTATCCAGGGAACGCGCTTTCAGCGCTTATTGGGGAATAGGGTTGATCGATAGGATGCAGCGGGGGCGGCATGAAGAGGCAGTGGGTCGTGGGTTTGATAGGTGAGGTGGCGCCTAGGGTTCCATCCATTTTTTTGTCAAAAAAAGGACTCCCCCCTAGGCTATCCAGGGAACGCGCTTTCAGCGCTTATTGGGGAATGGGGTTGATCGATAGGATGCAGCGGGGGCGGCTTGAAGAGAGAGTGGGCAGTGAGTCGTGGATAGTGGCTTAGGGTGGGCTGAAAGCGCCGGGAAACATGTAACCCACCACGGCTAATCCACTACGCACCGCATACCCAAAGGGTGTAGTGGATAGTGGGTGGTTTTTTTTGATGGGGGGTTTACGCTAGCCAAGTGAGTGTGTCTTTACTAGAATAGGGGTTCATTGAATCCACGATCCGGGTAAAAAGACCATGAAAAAAGATGGGCTGGCGTTGGCGTTGTTGTGGCTGGTCATGGGCGCCTTTTGTTATGAGGTTCTGGTGTATGGCGCGTCCCCCTTTGGCGGGGATATACCGTTTCAGTTTTATCCGTGGAAGGCCTATGTGCAAGCATCGCTGGCGGAGGGCCGGCTGCCGTATTGGAATCCATACACGTTTGCTGGGGCGCCATTTTTAGCCAATATGCAATCGGCGGTTTTTTATCCCTTCGATCTTCTTCTTCTCCTCTTTTCCGTTGACCGCTTTTTTGGACTTTCGCTGCTGTTCCACCTGGGGCTTGGGGGGACGGGGGCGTACCTTTTGGCGCGCCTGTGCGGGGCATCGCCGCTGCCGGCGCTTTTCGCGGGAATTGCCTATGGATTGAACGGGTTTGTGATGATTCATATCCCGGCGGGGAATCATTACACCTATGCCGGGGCGGCCTGGATCCCATGGATCTTCTTTGTCACGACCGGGTTCGTTCGTACTACAAAAAGCCGATTGCCCTGGGCGTTAGGGGGCTCGCTGGTGGCCTGTCTGCATTTTTTGTGCGGCCATCCCCAGATGTTGTTTTACTCGCTTTTCTTCAGCCTGTTCTTGTGCCTGGGAATGGGGGTGTGGGAGACGAAGCGGGTGGCGCATGGCTCGCTGTGGCTGCCGGTGATCCGAACCGGGGTGTGGGGCGGATTTTTGGCGTTGGGGATTGGGATGGCGGGGATGCAGTTTTATCCCACCTTGGAGTATGTCTTCGCCGCCAGCCGGGCGTCGTCGATCAGTCTGCAAGCGGCGACGGAGTTTTCGTTCGCACCCCACCGGCTGATAACCCTTCTTCTTCCTGAATACTATGGAACGCGAGTGGATGTGTTTTCGGTTTGGAACCACTACGATTCGTTTGTTTATTGGTCGTGCGCGTACGCGGGTGCGATTACGCCCTGTCTGGCGGTGGCGTTGTTTTTAAGCGGGAAGAAGCCGATCACGGCGATCCCCCTCGCGGCCCTAGCGGGATTGGCGCTGCTGCTGGCGTGGGGACGTGATAACCCGTTCTACACCTTGGTGTATCAGTTGCCGGGATTTGGGCATTTTCGTGCCCCCGCCAAATTTTTGCCATACTTCATTGTGCCCACGTGCGTGCTGGCCGCGCTGGGGATCGAGGCTTTGGCGGCGGCACGGGAGAGCAAGGAGACGACCCGACGTGACCCCCGAATCTGGCTGGGGATGCTGGGGGCGGCGCTGCTTTTTCTGTTCACCGGGCTGGGGAGACAACTGCCCACGTTTTACGCCCTGCTGCGCGCGCTGCCGGGCGAGGATGTGCAGCGCATCCGTATGTATACGACAATTATCGGAGGTCTGTTGCTGTTTACAGGGTTTGTGCTCTACCGGATCGCCCGAAAGGTGCCCCGGTATGGCGGGGTGGCGCTTGCGGTAGCGATGCTCTCGCTGTTGGTGGTGGATCTGTTTAGTTATGGGCGTGTCTATTTTACTACAACCTTAAAAAAACCGGAGCAGATCCGGGCTTACGCGATCGCGCCGGAAGAACTGGCGGGGGTTCGGGCTCCGCTGGTCTCGAAAACGCCAGAGCGGGTGGCGACGCTGCGCGACATTATATACCCGAATTTGTTTATCTGCTGGAGGCGGGCGACGATCGCCGGGTATGATCCGCTGAGCTTGCAGAGTTTCAACCAGGTTATTGGCGCGATGGAGGGATGGGAGCCAGGCGGATTCCATGACGATATCCGGCTGACGGTGACGGATCACCCGGTGCTGGATTTGCTGAATGTCCGTTATATTTTGACGCGGCGGGAATTGAATCAACTTGGTTTAAAAGAACGAGCGGCCGGGACCGCGTTTCGGGTGTATGAGCGCACCAGCGGCGATCCGCAGTGGGCCATGGAGGCGGTGCGGAGCGTGACGGGCGAGGCGGGGTGGAGACCGGCGCCGCTGCTTTTTACCGCCTATACGCCCCATGAGATTCGATTTACATATCCTGTAGAAGAAGAGACGCAGCTGCGGGTGGCGGAGTGGGCCTATCCCGGCTGGCGGGTGACGGCGCAGGTCAATGGGGCGCTGGTGGAAGTGCCGGTGGAAGCGTCCGCTGAGGGTCTGCGGGTGCTGACGCTGCCCGCGCATGCGCGGGAAATGCGAATGTACTACGATCCTCCCGTGTGGGGATGGGTGTTGGCGGGGCTGAGCTGGCTGGGGTTTGGGCTGGCGAGCGTGGTGCTGTATTTGAAGAGGACGGATTGGATTTGGCCGATCCTGGCAAGGGTGCTGGGGCGGGATTATTGATGGGATTTATCGCGAATTTATGCGATACAGGGAAATTTAGGTAGACAACAAGGAATGGGTTGGGGAAAATGGGGAATTCAATAATGTCAGTTCATTTAATATTTAAGAATGTAGGAGATAAGAAAGTGGGGAAAATCATGAATTTGCGTGCTGCGGTTTTGGTTTTCTTGTTTGGTGTGATACTCTCGGGATTTGCTGCTGATGAATCACAACTGGACGTTCCGACGTTTGCAGATATTTCTTATGGGCTAGATTCCCGGAATGTGTTGGATTTCTGGAAGGCACCTGGGGAGGGGCCGCGTCCGCTCTTGGTTTTTATTCATGGTGGTGGATGGATCAAGGGTGAGAAGAGCAGAAATGCCCTTGCGTTTCGGCCGTATCTGGACAATGGGATCTCTTGTGCCGCCATCAACTATCGGCTGGCTCCCGATCATCCTCTTCCTGCCCCGGTGTATGATGCGGCACGCGCGATTCAATTCTTGCGTACGAAAGCCGCCGATTGGGCCATCAACCCAAGCCGAATCGCCTTGACTGGCGGGAGTGCTGGGGCTTGCACGTCGATGTGGTTATTGCTGCATGACGACTTGGCGAATCCAGAGGAGGAGGATCCCGTGCTGCGCGAATCAACACGAGTTTGTGCGGCGGCTGTCAATGTGGGGCAAACGTCGATCGATCCCAAGGTAATCGAGGGTTGGCTGGGACCCAATGTTCTCAACCATCCCATGATTTTCATGGCTGTCGGCGAACGCTCGATAGAGGAAGCGTTGAAGAATTACGACAAGCACCGTGATCTCTATGTAGAGTTTTCCCCCATCCATCACGTCGATGCCAACGATCCTCCGCTGTTCATGACTTACGGTGCCAAGATGGAGCTGCCTTCCATAGACGCGGGTCATGGTATTCACCACCCGGTGTACGGCATCAAACTAAAAGAGGAGTCGGATCGTGTGGGGCATGTGTGCTTTTTGCAAATCCCCGAGGTGTGCAAGGCAGATGGTTATGCCAGCGCGCAAGATTTTCTCATGACTCAGTTGCTCCAGAAATAGGGATGGTTTGGTTCGATTCTCGGCCAGGAGGGAAGGGGGGGGCGGTTCGCTTGCTGGTGTGTTTTTTGGTGGGAATGGGGTTTTCTTGACTGGCATTTGCTCGTTCCCTGGAAAATTTATTCGGTAATCCGAAAGGAGGAGTGATTTTTCGGAAAGAAGATTGCATGCGGTGTCATGGGGGAGTACAATCTGGCCGGATCGAAGAAATGGGTTGTATCCTTCTCTTGAGTGGAGACTCCCAAGAAGACCATACCGTTTATGTGGAGGCAGGACCATGAAGCATTCAATTCATACATCATTCTTACTTTTCTTTGTCATCGGTGGGTTGCTGGCTGGGAGTTTTGTATACGCGAGTGATGAAGGCCCCGGGATTTCTCCCGAAGAGTCCTTGAAGAAACTTCAAGAAGGGAATCACCGATTTTCCAGTTTTGGGATGGAATTCCCTCATTTGAATCAAGAACGCTTGCAAGAAATTCACTCTGGTCAACACCCGTTCGCGACAATCCTCACCTGCTCCGATTCGCGAGTCACTCCCGAGTTTATTTTCGATGCCGGACTGGGCGATCTGTTTATCATTCGTGTAGCTGGAAACGTGTGTGATACGGATGAGATTGGATCGATCGAATATGGGGTGGATCATCTGCGGACGCCTGTTTTGGTTGTTTTGGGCCATACCCGTTGCGGCGCCGTGACCGCGGTTGTGGAAGACGCCGAGGTGCATGGCAGTATCCCTGAGCTGGTCGATAACATCGTTCCCGCGGTCGAAAAAGCCAAACAGGATCATCCGCACGCCGAAGGGCAGGATTTGATTCCACTTGTCATCCAAGAGAATGTCTGGCAATCCATCCGTGATTTGTTTGCCCGCAGTGCCGCGACCCGCGAACGGGTTCAATGCGGCGATCTGATGGTTGTCGGGGCGATATATGACTTGTCTACCGGGAAAGTAGAATGGCTAGGCCGGCATCCGCAAGAAGAAGAATTGGTGCAACCCTCCAAGCCGGGATTTATCCATACGGTCTATTTTTGGATCAACCCGGACGCAACGCCGGACCAGGTCAAGCAGCTGATCGCGGATTGCAAAACTCTCCTCGGGGCGGTGGAAACGGTGCGGAAGATCGAGGTGGGAACACCGGCCGGTACCCAACGTGAAGTTGTTGATAACAGTTGGGGTGTATCCATCACGGTGTATTTCGATGACAAGGAAGGCCAGGATTTTTACCAGACCGCCGAGAAACATCTGGAGTTCATCGAACGAAACAAGAACACCTGGAGCCGGGTGCAGGTCTATGACACGATCATTAATCACTAAGATATAAAATCATAACAAACCAAGGGGGGGGAGAATCGTTGGCGATTCCCCCCCCTCTTGGTTTCAACTCTTCTGTTTTGTTTTCTTGTTCTGCTTTGTGAAAAAACTTGGTGGGGGAGT
>JAVFAP010000331.1:0-5258 GCA_034002445.1 bacterium
CATCCTGGGAACGTGGGGTGGTCCAAGGATATTATGCTGTTTCCTCCTGCTTTGGGGCCGTGGTAAGGCTTTCTTCCCCTCCTGGATGCGGAGACTCGATCCATTGTGGAAAATAAATATCAAATTGGGTTCCGCGTTGTGGTTCGCTTTGGATGTGGATGAAACCGGCGCCTTGCCGGACGATCCCATACGTGGTGGCCAAGCCCAAGCCTGTACCTTTATCCTTGCCCTTGGTGGTGAAGAAGGGTTCGAAAATGTGGGTGAGCACGTCTTCCTCCATCCCATGTCCGGTATCGGTGATGGATAATTTGACGTAGGGGCCGCTGTGTGCGTCGATATGATGGGAGGCCTCTGCTTCGGTCAAGTGAATGTTCTGGGTTTGGATAGTCAGATAGCCCCCGTCTTGCATGGCGTCCCGGGCGTTGAGGCATACATTCATGATGACCTGCTCGATCTGAGTGGCGTCGGCCTTGATCAAAGTCGTTTGGGGATCGAGGCGCAGTTCCATGATGATCGAATCACCCAGCAGCCGACCCAACATGCCTTGAAACTCTTGAATGATGGTGTTGATCTGAACCGGAGTGGGATAAGTGGGGTGTTTGCGGCTGAATGCCAGCAACTGGCGGGTCAAGGCGGCGCCTCGTTCAGCGGCCTTGTTGATCTCATGGATTTTGGAGAAGAGGGGTGAAGTTTCCGAGAGAGTCCGTAGGATGTGTTGGCTGTACCCGGTGATGACCGAAAGGATGTTGTTGAAATCATGGGCGATGCCACCCGCCACGCGCCCGATGGCTTCGATGCGCTGGGAATGCAGCAACTCTTTTTCCAAGCCTTTTTTCTCGTATTCGATCTTTTTCCGTTCGGTGATATCGCGGCAATGGACAACGAAGGCTTCAATGCCGGGGACATCGAGATGGCTGGCGATGAAGGTTTCAAACCAGCACCAGGCCGCGTTTTTCTTTTGCAGCCGCACCTCCAGGAGTTTGGCTTTGCCCGGGTTTTCCAAGGCCCAGGCGAACATCTCTTTCATGCGGTCCCCATCTTTTGGATGAACATACGCGAAAAAGGACTGGTGTTTTAGTTCGAATGGTTCATAATCCAGATAGCGCTTGACAGAGGGATTGGCGTAGAGAATGGTTCCATCGCGACCAATCGTGAAGATGATTTCCAAGGTATTTTCAATAATGGAACGGAAATGATTTTCTTTCTTGTGCAGAGTGTCTTCTGCCAATTTCCGGCTGCGGACGGCCTGGTGGACGATTTCGGAGATGAACAAGGTGACTACAAACAGCATTTTGACCGTATCCATCGAGCCACCCACCGTTTGCATCAGATGGAATTTCGCCCAGGCGGCGATGGCCCCTCCAATCAAAATGACAGAGACATACACCCAGCGGGGGTAAAATAAGGCCGAGAAAATGGGAGGAATCACTAGCAGAACCAAGATGTCATCGGTGGTGAATTCCTGGATGACCAGCTGGCCAAAGAGCAAAGAGAGCAACGTATAGAGAAAAAGTAAAAAATACAATCGATTCATTTGGCATCAGTTGAGCGATTTTTTAGTTTTGAATCCAGCCACCCATCATACATGAAACCCGGTGGATTATCTAGAATATTTAGCTGCTATACGGTAGAAATAGAAAAGGAGAAAAATGGTTTACTCTTTTTTGATCCGTCGTCTTTCTGCGTGGGCATCTTTTGCCATGGATACCGTGTCATGAATCTTATCAAAATCATGCAAGGCCTCGTTTTTTTGCTGGTGCTCTTGCTCGTTCTGTATGGGGCCCGTTATTGGATGGATAAGCCCTACTGTATGATTTCTATAGAAGATCCGTCTCTGGCTCAAGGCCGGTTGGGGCTGTGGACGTATGCGGTGTCCAAAATTTCTCCCCCCCAAAAAGCGTTTACCGGCAAAAAAACGCATCTCCTCTATATCTATCTCGACGATCCTCGAGGGATTCTCTCGGTGCGATGTACCGTCAACGGGAAAGCGAAAAAACTGGATGTGCCTCCCATGGTGCCGGTCTTCCAAACAGAATTCAATGGGTACGAAGACTATGGAACCCACCGGTACCATATTGAGGTGGAAAATGGGGAAGGCCAAACCGCCAGCGCGGTTGCGGTGGTTACCCTTTCCCCTCCGTATTGAGGGAAACAGCGGCAAGGGGAAATCTTTTTGTAAAAAAAGGATGGTTTACTCAATAAACCCTCAATTCCCCCGTTTTACTCAACATCCTATCCAAAGAAAAAGCGAATGGGTTCGCTTTTTTGGGAACAGGCTCATGGGGCTCCATGGGAATATGCGGGTTGGGGATGGGACAAAAAAAACAGGAAGCCACGAAGCCCGCTCCCGGTGAGCGAATTTCATGGATTCCCGTTTGGCAAGTTGGATGACTCGCCCTCGCAACAGGATGGCTTCCGTGATCCGCTTTAAGCCGACGGGGAAGACTCCCCGTATCAGACCGAAATAAAAGATCCCGGAAACGGGTTCAGCGTAAATCCTCTCATAATGGGCCCTTGTGCATCCTCCCCCAGAAGAGCGCAAGGGCCGCTCTTTATCCCATGATCCATCTTGGATTGTGGAGACAATGATCGTATTTCATCGGCTTTTTGTTTGGATGTAAAGACAAAAAGTCACGAAAAAGCGAGAAATGAGGAAAAAAAGGCGCTTGAATAATTACTAATATGCCAAAAGAAATTCGGAGGGAGCGGATGGCCGTTTTATTCGGCGCCCGGCTCCGATTTCCAGCGCTGGATTTGTTCTTGGACCTTGGCGCAGAGAGCGGGGAGGGCTTGCCGCACTTCTGTGGAGATTTCGCCGCCGATGGTGAGGGCATCCTTCACTTCCACGGCGAAGATGGCGATTTCATCGGGAAAGTGGATTTGCATCTGGTGTGCCAGGGCGATCACCTCGGGGATGCCCGCGTAGTGGGCCGAGGGGGCGATCACGTGGCCGAGTTGCTCGGGTTTCATCTCCAGGATGGAGCCAGGAGGATTGTCTCCGGTGACGATGGCGTCGATCAGGATGGCTTTGTCGTAATCCATCATGATTTCCATCAAGGCCATCCCGGCAACCGAACTTTCGATCACGTCGACTTCGTCCCCGAGTTGGCTTTTCAATGCCTGTGCGGCCAAGATGCCGATCGCGTCATCGGCGATGATTTCATTTCCCAAGCCCAAGACTACTATTTTGACCATCTTGTCTCTCTCTTTTCTCCTTAGATTCCTTCTCCAGCATCATCCATGCCGGAGCGAAGATCGTACTTTTTCATCAGTTCTTGCAAATGGCGGCGGCTGATCCCCGCCATCAGGGCGGATCGGGTCACATTCCCTTGGTTGGTGTTCAGCAGGCTTTCCAGATAGCGGTGTTCAAACGCTTCCCTCGCTTTGAGAAAGGGAATCAGCTCGGGATCAAACAGGGGGGACTCGACGGATGGGGGTGCCGCTAGCAAGGTGGGGGGGAGATCATCCCCCTGGATGGTTCCCGTATCCCGTAAAATCATGCAGCGTTGAATGATATTCTCCAGTTCCCGTACATTCCCCGGCCAGTCATGATTCATCAATATCCGCAGAGCCTCCGGGGTTACGCCATCCACCGAGCGGTTCATTTTTTGATTAAAGGAGCGGATGAAGTGTTCAACAAGGGCTGGGATATCTTCCTTGCGGTCCCGCAGGGGGGGGAGGTGGAGATCCATGATGGAGAGGCGGTAGAACAAATCCTCGCGGAACGAGCCGGTTTTGACATCGTCACGCAGATCCCGGTTGGTGGCGGCGAGGATACGGACATCCACTTTTTTGGATTCCACACTACCGATGCGGCGGATTTCTTTTTGTTCCAATACCCGCAGAATCTTCACTTGCAGTTCCATGGGTAAATCGCCGATTTCATCGAGGAACACCGTCCCCTCATCGGCGGCTTCGAAAAGGCCGATCTTACGTTGGTGCGCGCCCGAGAAGGCCCCTTTTTCATGCCCGAACAGTTCGCTTTCAATCAGTTCGCGGGGCAGGGCTCCGCAGTTAATGGCTAAAAATTTTTCTTCCTTACGCGGCGATTGGTTATGGACGGCATGGGCGACCAGTTCCTTGCCGGTGCCGCTTTCCCCCAGGATCAGGACGGTGCTGTCGGTGGGCGCCACTTTTTCGATGAGAAAGAACAAATCGTTCATCTTTTTGCTTTGGCCGATGATCCCTTGCAGGCTGGTGCGTTCTTCCAGTTGTTGGGCGAGGTACTTGGCCCGGTCCAGCAAGTGCACCCGCTCCATCGCGTTGTTGATGATGTGGAGAACCTCATCGTTGTTGAACGGCTTGGTGATGTATTCGTAGGCTCCCCTCTTCATGGCGGTGACCGCGGTTTCCACTGTGCCATACGCGGTCATCATGATGACCATGGTATCGGGGGAGCGCTGCTTGATTCGGCCCAGCAAGGTGATCCCATCCATCCCTGGCATGCGCACATCCAGCATGGCGGCGTGGTAATCTTCTTTGTCAAATAAACTCAGGGCTTCCTCGCCGGTGTTGGCTGTATCGACCGTGTAACCCTGGTCGCTGATCATGCGCTTGAGGATATGGCACATCCCCTTCTCGTCATCGACGATCAATATGTTTCCCCGCCGTAATTTACTCATTCCCGTTCCTTTTTCCCTCGGATCGGCCCGCGTGAGCGGTTCCCGTTGAATCGATGGGGCATTTCCTTTCTCCTGTACTGTAATCGAAAATCACGGAAATGACAGATGAAAACACCACTTCCAACCGAGGCACACCTCCAGCAAATCCTCATTCTTATGTATGCTATTCTGGTACGGCCTGCAGGCGGGCCGGTTGAGTTGAGAAAGACACATCGTTCGATTATTGTTTAGGCACTACGGAGGACAAACTCGTGCTGGATTTAAAACTGATTCGTGAAAAAAAAGATTGGGTCGAAGCCCAACTGCGCCGCCGGGAACCCGGGATTTCTCTGGATGAGATTGTCGCCCTGGATACCACCCGGCGCAATTTGCAAACCGCCAATGATGAGATGAAAGCCAAACAGAACGCGGTGAGCAAAGAGATCGGTAACAAAAAACGCACCAACGAAAACGCGGATGCGCTCATGGCGGAAATGAAGGAACTGGCGGATACCATCAAGGCCCAAAGTGTTGATCTGCGCGAGTACGAAGACGCGCTGATGAATAAAATCGCCGAACTGCCCAATCTCCCCCACGAATCAGTCCCGACCGACATGGATAAGCGGAATAACCAAGTGGTCCGGGTGCGGGGCGAAA
>JAVFAP010000332.1:0-5256 GCA_034002445.1 bacterium
GTTTCTGGTCTTTACAACTGTCCCACCATCATCAATAACGTGGAAACCTTGGCTGCGGTTCCTCTGATCATCGAAAAGGGGGGCGAGTGGTTTGCCGAGTTTGGGACCGAAAAAAGCGCTGGGACCAAATTGCTCTGCATTAGCGGGCATGTTAACAAACCAGGGGTTTACGAGGTGCCCCTCGGGACGATGACCCTGCGGGAGTTCATTGAGGACTTCGGAGGCGGGGTACCGGGTGGCAAGAAGATCAAGGGGGTGATCCCCGGTGGGTCTTCCATGCCGGTGATGCGGGATGAAGAACTGGATATCCCGCTGACGTTTGAAGATATTCAAGCGGCGGGCTCGTCGCTGGGGTCTGGCGCGATTATCGTGATGGACGAAACGGTCGATATGGTAGAAGCGGCGTTGATCATTGCCAAGTTTTACGCCCATGAATCCTGCGGCCAGTGTACCCCGTGCCGCGAAGGGACGCGGTGGTTTGTGCAGATTGTGGAGGCGATCCATACCGGCCAGGGGCAGTCCGGCGATGTGGAGATGCTGCTGGAGATTTGTAAATCGGAATATACCTCGATTTGTCCACTCTGGACCGCGGCGGTGTGGCCGGTCCGGGCGTTTGTCACCAAATTCCGCGATGAGTTTGAAGCAAAAATTAGCCAAGCCCAGCCGGTGCACGCGGTCCCGGAACTGGAGCCGGTTTCCTGAGGGAGTAGACAGGCTGTCGCTATGAGTGATCCGCAAAAAAAAGACGGTATGGTTCACGCCACCATCGATGGCATTCCAGTGACCGTCAAGCCAGGGACATCCATCATTGAAGCGGCGAAGCAGGTGGGGATTGAAATCCCCCACTATTGCTATGATCCCGCGTTGAGCATTGTTGCCAGTTGCCGCTTGTGTTTGGTGCAGATTGAAAACGTGCCCAAACTGCAACCTTCGTGTTCCACGCCCCTGATGGATGGGGAGGTGGTGTACACCCAGAGTGAGATGGTATTGGAAGCGCGGCGGATGCAGATGGAGTTTCTGCTGGTGCAGCATCCCCTGGATTGCCCGGTGTGTGACCAGGGCGGGGAGTGCAAACTCCAAGATTACAGCATGAAGCACGGCTTCGGCGCGTCCCGGTTCCGTTTTCCCAAACGGACGTTCCCCAAACCCGATATCGGCCCCTTTATTGATCTAGAACGAAACCGCTGCATTCTTTGCACGCGCTGTGTGCGGTTCATGGATGAGGTGGCCGGGGAAGCCGAACTGGCCGTGGTGAGCCGGGGCAATACATCCCATATCTCAACGTTTAACGACCAACCTCTCAAGAATGAATTCGCGGGAAACACCATTGATCTCTGCCCGGTGGGTGCGTTGACCAGCAAGATCACCCGGTTTCGTGCCCGGGTTTGGGAACTGAAACAAACCCCCTCCATCTGTACCTTGTGCCCGGTGGGGTGCAATGTGCAAACCCAGTTCCGCTCGCGCACGCATGAGATCCTGCGCTTCATTCCCCGAGAAAACCCGGAAGTGAATGGGCGCTGGATTTGCGATATTGGCCGGTTTGGTTTTGATCAATTCAACAGTGCCGAGCGGCAAACCAAGCCGAGGCAGAAAGATGCTCAGAATTTGTGGACGGATTGCTCATGGGCGGAGGCGCTGTCTGTTTTTGCTGGTTCGTTGCGGGGAACGCTCGCGCAACATGGGCCTTCGGCCGTTGCGGGGCTGATCTCGCCTCATCAAAGTAACGAGACGCTCTTCTTGTTTCAGCAATTCTTCCGCGAAGTGCTCAAAAGCCACAATGTGGATCACCGCGTGCATCAGGCCGTGCAAGAGAATGAAGACGGATTTTTGGTTTCGCTGGGTTTGGGGGCGGCCAATCAACCACTCCGCCAGATTCAACAGGCAGAGACCATTTTGATTTTAGGCGCGGATGTGCCGAATGAATCCCCCATCCTGCATCTGCAATTACGACAACGGATCAAGCAGGGGGCGCGGGTGCTTCTCGCCCATCCCCATGGCACCCGGATGGACGCGGTATGCGACAGCCCGATGCGCTACCGGCCTGGTACGGAGAATGCGGTTTTGCTGGGCCTCCTGTACTATCTGGTCCGCGATGTTCAAGGCGAGATTCCCAAAGAGATTAAATCGTTCGCGAACACGATTCGCATCCTGAAGATGGCTGAACTGACCGGGGTGGATAAGCGGGAATTTCAGGCTTGGGTGCAATGCTTGTTAGAATCCAGCAGCAGTACGCTTCTGCTGGGCGAGGCTGTATGTTTCCATGCGCAGGGCGGAGAATCCGTGCGGGTGGCGGCGGAACTGATGCGCTTGCTGAACCCTGACACACCGGTTTTACCCCTGAGTATCCTGCGGTCTCAGCCCAACGCGCGCGGTGCGGCCGATCTGGGATGCTACCCCCACCGGGGACCAGGGTATGAGCCGGTGGATGTGCCGGGTCACAACACCACAGAAATCCTCAATGGCTGTGTGGATGGGTCGATCCAAGCTCTCTTCGTGATGGGCGCAAATCTGATCGAAGATTATCCAGACCGCCAACTGGTACAGAAAGCCTTGTCGGTCTTGCCCTTCCTGGTGGTGGCGGATTCGTTTGCGACCCCTACCGCTCAATACTCGTCCCTTTTTCTTCCCCTCTCCATGGTTACCGAGGAGGATGGGACCTATACGAATTGCGATGGGCGGGTGCAGCGCGCCACCCGGGCCTTGCCCCAGTTACAGGGAACCCTCTCGGGGATGCAGATTCTGCTGGCTTTGGGTGAGCGGATGGGGGCAGGATGGAAGCAGGTCCGTTCGACGGAAATCACCACCATGATCGCGGCGGCGGTTCCGGCCTATGCCGCATTGGATTGGAAGGCTTTGGGGCGGCAGGGGCAGATGACGGGCCCGGTTGCGGCGGCCTCTTTCGGGGAGCCAGCGCCGCTGGCACCGATCAAAGAGACTCTGCCCGATTCCGCTGTGAACAGCGATGGCTGTTTGCAACTGCGTGTGGCGCCCTCGCTTTTTGATCTGTCCGGGCAAAAACGGTATGCCCAGGCCTTGGTGGAGCGCAGCGAGCCCTGCACCGCGTGGCTGCATCCCAATGACGCCAGCCGTTTGGGGGTAGAGAACCAGCAAAAAATTACCATTACCGGGGATGTGGGCAAGATCAAAGTGCCAGCCCGCATCACGGTTCAGACTGTTGAAGGGTATGTGACTGTCGTGGGCATGGATGGTGTGGCGGCGGTGAACCATGTGGCATCGATGCAAAATCCGTGGGTGAAGATTGGTTGATGAACGTGTTGCAGATACTCCTCTATTCTACGATAAAAATCGCGGTTCTGTTTCCCGTGATTCTGCTGGTGGTGGCTTACATGGTTTGGCTGGAACGCAAACTGCTGGGCCATTTTCAGCAGCGTTTGGGGCCTTACCGGGTTGGGCCGTTTGGGCTGTTGCAGCCAATCGCGGATGGCATCAAACTCTTTTTGAAAGAAGATATTATCCCCAATAACGCGGACCGGGTTTTGTTTATCGCCGCCCCGCTAATCACAATTTGCACCGCGATTATGGCGATCGCCATTATCCCGTTTGGGCCCCCGGTTACGATCGCAGGGATGGAACTGGGCAATTTGCAGATCGCGGATTTGAATGTCGGTCTGCTCTACCTGTTTGGCATCACCTCACTGGGGGTCTATGGTATATTTTTAGCAGGGTGGAGTTCTGGCAATAAATACTCGCTTCTAGGGGCGCTGCGTTCGTCGTCCCAGATCTTCAGTTATGAATTGACCCTGGGGCTTTCGGTGGTAACAGTGTTGATGGCGGCGGGGACATTTCAGCTGAGCGGGATCATCGCGTCGCAGGACCATGGGTTCTGGAACTGGTGGATCTTCAGCCCCCAGTGGGGTGTGATCCCAGGGCTGATCGGGTTCTTCCTGTACATGGTCTCGGCGTTTGCCGAAACCAACCGGGTTCCGTTCGATTTGCCCGAAGCGGAGACGGAACTGGTGGCGGGGTACCATACCGAGTACAGCAGCATGAAATTCGCCATGTTTTTTATGGCGGAATACATGAATATGATTGTCGTGGCCTCCATCGCCACCACCCTGTTTTTGGGGGGATGGCTGGCGCCGCTGCCCCTTCCGCTGTTGGAGAAGGTTCCGGGGGTGATTTGGTTCAGCGCTAAGGTGTTTGTTATTCTGGTGTTCTTTATCTGGGTGCGGGCGACCTTGCCGCGGTTCCGGTATGACCAACTGATGAGTTTTGGCTGGAAATTTTTGCTGCCTCTGGCGCTGGCGAATATCATGATTGCCGCGATCGGCTTGATCCTGGCTGGATAGGTGTAGGCATGATTGGAGATTTGTTGTTTATCGTTTTTGCCGCCCTGACGTTCTTTTTTGGCCTGGGTGTGATCGTGGCGCGAAACCCGATGTACAGCGCGCTCAGCCTGGTGGCGGTCCTGATCTCGATGGCTGGGCTGTTTCTGCTGTTGCATGCCGAATTTCTGGCCTGGATTCTGGTGATTGTCTATACCGGCGCGGTGATGGTGCTGATGATTTTTGTCATCTCGCTTTTGAATTTACAGAAAGAAGAACCGATCCAGTTTACCGCGATCCGCAAATGGGGGGTGGCGATGATTGGGCTGTTTGGGATTTTGTTTTCGATTTATGTTTTTCAAGATCCCTTGGTTTCGTACCTGCGGCCCCAGGCTTTGCCCGTACCGCCCGAGTGGGGTGCGGTGGAAATGTTGGCGGTGGATTTGTTTACCCGCTACCTGCTGCCCTTTGAACTGGCCTCGGTGCTGTTAACCGCGGCGGTAATTGGCGCGGTGGTGATCGCGCGGAAAGACGCCTCGGCGAAGGAGTAGCCCTGGCCGCGTATTGAACGGGCGGTACCAGAGAAACGAAGGAACCCATGATCACTTTAACCCATTATCTTATCCTCAGTGCGGTCTTGTTTTCGCTTGGGACGCTTGGGGTGTTACTGCGCCGCAACATGCTGATTGTGTTGATGTCGGTGGAATTGATGCTGAACGCCGCCACTCTGGCGGTGGTGGCCTTTGCCCGGTACCCGCTGTATGGGGCGGGGATGATGACCAAGGAAGATTTGGTTACCGCGGGCAACGGCATGGTGTTTGTCTTTTTGGTGCTGACCGTCTCGGCGGCGGAAGTGGGGGTGGGCTTGGCGATTTTGATCAACCTGTACCGCCAGCGAGCCACCGTGAGCCTGGATGAGGCGAAATTGTTGCAAGGATAAAGTATGACTCCTATCGCATTCCCGGATTTG
>JAVFAP010000333.1:0-5234 GCA_034002445.1 bacterium
ATGACCAAGGCGTCCTCCACGGCAAAGCCACCCGAGGCACCCCCCAACCTGCTCCCAAAGGCTGGTGAGGGGGCTCTTGACGGATGAAAGATCAAGGGTGAACTGGGAACACGTTCCCAGTTCACCGGATTATGCTAGATTCCTTCACGCCGTGATCTCCCACAGCGCTCGAATGGGGACTGCGTAGAGATTGGGGCCAAACGGCGCTACCGAATCTCCATCATACAGAATCACCCCGCATGCGAACCGATCCCCCATTGCCTCTTGCAGTTTTTTGATGCCGTTGAAATCGTTGGGAAAGACCGTCCCTGCGGCTTTAATCTCCACCGCCGCAATACGGTTGGATTGCTCCAACACCAAATCTACCTCCATCCCATCTTTATTGCGGTAATGGTAGAAATGGATGGGTTTCTCTTGCCAACTGGCTTGGCGGCGGATCTCTTGATACACAAACGTCTCCAATAATTGACCCATAAATGTCCGGTCTTTGGCAAGGGACTCGGTATCGAGATCAAGCAGGGCCGACGCCAGCCCCGTATCCACGAAATGCAACTTGGGTGTTTTGATGAGCCGACTTAACTGATTTGTATGCCAGGGTAATAAATGCTCTATCA
Source organism: bacterium (assembly GCA_034002445.1). Taxonomy (GTDB): domain Bacteria; phylum Hinthialibacterota; class Hinthialibacteria; order Hinthialibacterales; family Hinthialibacteraceae; genus JAVFAP01. Next base: position 615 of record JAVFAP010000333.1, read on the forward strand.
AAAACACTCTCTCCAGAAGGTCGACATAATCTCGAATGGTTGGACGTGTCAGAGAAAAAGCCGAAGCCATCTTTGCTACATTGGCCAAGTGAGATGTTTGACCGGCGGCTAACTGCAATAGCCGTGGGATTGAGTTCAATGCACTAATCCTGGATAAGTCGCGGACATCTCTCTGCACAAGCGTATCGATATAGTTCCGGTACCAGGCATTACGGCGCCGAGGCTTTGTTCGTTGCAGGGCAGCAGGAAAACCTCCTGTTACGATACGATCGATCAACTCTTGTCCTAGCCTTCCGAAATGTTGGCTAGGAAAATTTGCTGTAAATAACTTTGACAGAAAAATCGAAGGGGTTCCCGCAATCTCATCCTGGGAAAGTGGGTGCAAGCGGAGGATCTCCATCCGACCTGCCAGGGAGTCCGATAATGTGGGAACTAGCATCACATTGGCAGAGCCTGTTAAGATAAAACGTCCTGCTTGGCGATTCCGATCGACATCCGATTTCAGAGCCAAAAAGAGATTGGGTACTCGTTGTACTTCATCCAAAATGGTTTTACGAGATAAATTGGCAACAAAACCCATGGGATCACTATGCGCAGCCGCTAACTGAACTTGATCATCGAAAGTAATGTACTCATACCCCGCCGTCTCGCCGACCATACGGGCCAGCGTTGTCTTCCCGCACTGCCGTGGGCCGTGGACCAGGACAACAGGAGTGTCCTCCAGCGCCTCCTCCAGCAGGGGGGATGCATAACGGGGAAACTGTTTGAGGGTCTCGAGCATGGTGATCATGATAAGATATCGGCTAAATGAAAGAATCTGCTCCGTCTAAATGAAAGCATAAGTGTCGTCTAAATGAAAGGGGAGTTCTCGGCTAAATGAAAATGTTTATCCATAAATCTCTTTTTTTGAGCAAGTTATATCGTTTGGTTGAGTTGTGGGCTTTTTGTGCGTTCGTCTTTCGAGTACACGCATACAAGGAAAGGGCAACGCGAAGATTGAGAACGATAAGAAAGTGGTGCTGAAACTTCTTTTAGTATTAATTAATAGTTATAAAATATTTTATTAATCGGCTGAATGAAAACTTGATACTCGGCCAAATGAAAATACTTGTATCGGCTAAAAGAAAGGTGTTTTTGCTTAATGGTTTGATTCTATGGAGTTTATAAGTATTTTTTGACAGGGGAATGCGTGTGGTTGTTATTATCATAGTTCTGATAATAATAAATATTATTTACGACTTAGGTAAATTTTTTTATGAATCGTTGGAGGGTGTGGAGGGCACTTCCCGTCTCTCTGCCTTGGGGCTGATCAGCACTTTATCGATGCGGTTCCGGTCCATGTCGACAATTTCAAAGCGGGCATTTTCGTCCTCAAAAAAGGCGCCAGCCTCGGGGATCCGGCCCAGGTGGAACAGCATAAAACTGGCCAGGGTTTTTACGCTGCTTCCAATGGGGATGCCGGTCTCTGCTTCTACTTCATCGGTTGGGGTCATGCCATCGACCAGCCAGGAGCCATCTTCACGCTGGATGATCCATGGTTCCGAATTCTCGCCTTGTTCTGGGAGGTCTCCGGCGATGGCTTCCAGGACATCGGTTGGGGTGATCAGACCTTTGGTCATTCCGTATTCATCCACAACAGTGGCCAAGTGGACTTTGTTCTCTTTGAATTGATTCAGCAGCGTCAGGATGGGGGTAAATTCAGGTACGAACAATAAGGGTTTCAAGCAGGCATGGAGATCTAACCCGTGATCGCAAAGAGCGATCGGAAGCAGATCCTTGGTATGGATAAAGCCAACCGGGTTGTCAATGCTCTGATCACAGACCAAAAGCCTGGAAAAACGGTGGGTATCACAAATTTGGCCGATCGTCTGCTTATCGGCCTGAATATCGAGCCAAATAATTTGGGGGCGAGGCGTCATGATGACACGCACGGGGCGGTCGGCGAGACGCAATACCCCTTCGATCATCTCTTTTTCTTGGAGGACAAAAACACCTTCTTGGGTTCCTTCCGCGATGAGAGATTTTACTTCATCTTCGGTGACGGTGGATTCTTTTCGGTCTGAAAAGCGAAAGAGGCGGAAGACCGTCTCAGTTGAGATATGCAGAACCCACACGACTGGAGCCGCGAGGGCAGAGAGTCCACGCATGGGGGGGGCGATGAGGCAAGCGATGCGTTCGGGTTGAGAAAGGGCGATCCGTTTGGGGATCAATTCCCCGATAATCAGGGATAAATAGGTAATCAAAACAACCGTCAGCGCGATTCCAAAACTGGTTCCATAGGGGGCGAAGAGCGGGAAGGTGTCGAGCCACGTCCCCAGCCGGGTTCCCAAGGTCACGCCACTGAATGCGCCCGCGAAAATGCCGACGAGGGTGATCCCGATCTGAACTGTGGAAAGAAAACGACCGGGATCATCCACCAAGCGTAACGCCCGGCGTGCTCCCCGGTTGCCTTGATTGGCCCATTGATCCAAACGGCTCCTCCGCGAAGAGACGACGGCCATTTCAGACATGGCCAGTAATCCATTCATGAGGGTAAGGGCAAGGATGATAAAAAGATCCACATATAACATGATGGACTATTGTATTGATGATTTCAGGGAAGAGAAGGGGCTAACATAATTCTGGTTAACTCCAGGGAAAGAGCAGAGTTATGGGGATTCCTGGTCAATGCATTCCGTGGTCGGTCAGGGGAAGATCGTCTTTCGGTCAACTTGGTAATGAAACCATGGTTGGGGTATGAATACAAAAGTATTATATGCCCCGAGATGGGAAACAGAAAAACGATGAGAATGGAACTCGAAACGTATGGATTATGCTCCTTCGTGAGGGGCCGGTCGTAACCCGAGGAAGACCTCAAATCCAGTGTCGCAGGAAGAACTATGCATGAAGGGGAGCGCGAGTGGTTTAAAGCCGGTGGCTGCGAGCAACTCTATCCAAAGGGCTCTCGGGAAGAGACCCTTCGTGTGACGGTCATGGATCACCTCAATGCATCCGTCCGTATTTCGAAGCAGGTATGCCATGTCGGTGATATAGTTATTGGGTGTTGAGTCGGGTGCGCATCGCCATTCTAGGTAGCGCAAGGCCCGTCCTTCTCTCTCGCTGCCACCCGTTTCGGTGCCCGGTTTGAATGTCTCGGATACAAAATCGGGCTGAAACAAGGCAACTCCGCCCGGCGCGGTATGGACGAAGGCAGTGAGGATGGCACGGGCAAGATCTTTTTGCGAAGTCATGTAACAGATCGCATCATGCACCAGGATGCAATCGAAGACACGTCCGAGTCGGACCGTGCGCATGTCGCCTTGAATATGCTCACACTCTGGATTCAGTCGGTTACTGAGCGCAAGCATCGCAGGCTCCTGGTCGACGAGAGTACAACGGAAAGCCTTTTTCAGATGAGCGGCATTATGTCCGCCACCGCTACCCAGATCGAGCAGGATTCGCGGCGGATGCTGACAAAAGTTCTCGAACGAATACCGGTAAAAGGCTGCTTCTTCAGCGTAGTCATCCACTGGGGTTAACAGGGGATACCAGTCCGCCAATTCGCGATAAAGCCTGGGGGGCTGACTGAAAGGGGGGGTGGATTTCTTTCCTCTGTCCAACATCACAATGCCTCGCGTTTGCCTTGCGAATCGGAGATGAAGGGATCAAATTGATTTTTATAGTACGTCTTTTACCGTGATTAGAAACGTCTTGCTTGTGTCCTCGCTAAGCAAAAAACCCCGGTGGGCACTCCACTGGGGTTTTTTATATCTTAAAACCGCTTTGCTAGCGGATTGGTTCCTGGCTCCCCCGGTTGGACTCGAACCAACAACACTGCGGTTAACAGCCGCATGCTCTACCGATTGAGCTACAGGGGAATACTCGGCATTGAGCCGCGAAATATTCTCTCGCTGGCAACGAGTTGAAAGTATAGAGGTTGTTGAAGAAGAGTCAACCCTCGATCTTCCTCTCCATTCAAATTTTTTTAAAATTTTTTCTTCGTGGTTTTCTCCTTGAATTTACATGGGGTCCTTTAGTTTCAGGCGAGAAGGCGAATGGGGTTAGTGAGAATTCCAATCTGAATACTCTTCCCACTCGGATCTTACGAAGGGCTATAACGTGTTATTCTCGTCTTTCTCCCCCCATCCATCTTGCGAATTGATCGGGAATCATTATTGTTAAACGAGGGTGATCCCGTGATTCTATCGTTTTGGATTGATGAGAAGGAGTATGGATTATGAGAACCAATCGCAGGCATTTTTTACGGGCCGGCCTGGCTGGCGGGTTGGCGCTTTCGGCGATGCCGTTCCCATCCTATGGGATGGACAAATCGAAGGTCTCCCTTACCCAGGGGGAAGATCATATCGACAATATTTTCAAGGCGTTATCGTATCAGAAAGACGAAATCCGGCGGGCGATCGGTCATAAGAAAGTTGTCTTGAAGCCCAATAATGTATCCATTACCAATCAGTTGGCGGCGACACATGCCGATGCCCTGATTGGCACCCTGGAATTCTTGCACTCCATCGGGGTGAAAGACATCGCGATTGCGGAATCGGCTGCCCCTGGCCCAACCATGGAAGGGTTTGTCAACTTTGGGTATGATAAGGTCGCGGCGAAATATAATGTTCAGATGCTCGA
>JAVFAP010000334.1:0-5231 GCA_034002445.1 bacterium
CGGGCAGAAAGAAAAGCCCTGGATCAAACAGGCGGTGTTTGTGGGAATCGATAGAAATCAAAAAGTTTTGTCTGAACGTATCGCCAAACGAACAAATTGGATGTACAATAGCGGACTTGTTGAAGAGACCCGGTTTCTTCTGAAAACCGGGTGTACCAAAGACAATACGGCGTTACAAGCACTGGGGTATAAGGAATGTTATGATTACTTGACCGGTGTTTGCAGCCTCCAAGAATCCATGGATCGGACGGAGCGTGGAACGGTACAGTATGCCAAGCGGCAGCGCACCTGGTTTCGGCTGCAGTTTCCGACGCAGTGGGTTTCTTGGCCCGAGGCAGGGGATTTTTCGGAAATTGTGAATATTTCCTTGCAACGCTTCGCGAAAAGTGGTAACAATATCACGTAAACCCGATACAGATGTGTAAATCATTTGGAATGCACGTATCTACCAAAGGGGGATATACATGGCTAAAAGTGTGATGAACATTCAGGACAGTTTTTTGAACCAGGCTCGGCGGGAGCGGATCACGCTGGATCTTCACTTGATTGATGGGTCAGAGTTGAATGGGAAAATTTCCGCATTTGACAATTTCACGATCATTCTCCTCAATGAAGACAGGGATGAGCAGCATTTGATTTACAAGCATGCCATCGCGACGGTGCGGCCCTCGGGTTCCAGTCGGGTGCGGTGGAATCAGATGGGGGACGATAAAAAGCCGGGCCGCGACAAATAATCTTCCGTGGTTCCCCTTTTCATCCTTCGGTAACCCACAATATAAGGATCCCTAAGACGCGATCGAGCTGCCCCTTTTCTTTGACGAGGGGCAGTTTTGCGCGAGGGGAGCCGTTTTTCTTTTTTTGTGGGCTGAGGAGAACGTTGTGACCGACACCGGGGTTCAAGGCCGGGAACGTGTTCTGGCGGTCGTGATCTGCCCTGTCCATGCCACCCGAGCACAGCTGGAGGAACGGCTTGCCGAAATAGAACAGCTTGCCCAGTTGGCAGGGGCGGACGTCGTTTCGGTCTATTCCCTGCGCACCGATCCTCAAGGGGTGCCCCTGGTACGGGGGACGGGTGCGCGCGCGGCGTTACGGGAGCGGATAGGGCAAGAGCGGTGCCACGCGGTAGTGTGGAGCCAATCTCTCTCGCCCCGTGAGGCCTTGCGATGGGAATCTGTTTTAAAACGACGTGTCGTCGATTTGCCCGAATTGATTTTGGATGGGCTGGCGCGGCATTCAGCCAGTGCGGAAACGCATATCCTGGTTGAGATGGCGCAATTGCTTCTGTTGCGGGGACGGCTGCCGCGCAAGGGGCCGCTTTTTTCGCGTATGGGGGAAGGCGTCGGAACCCAGGCGCCGGGGCATCATCTCGAGGTGACCCGTGCGGGGTTGCAGACCCGGTTGCATCAGATCCGGCGGGAATGGAAAAAACTGGACGAAACCCGTGCCTTGCAATGCCAGAGCCGGTCGTCTTTGCCTCGCGCGGTTCTGCTTGGATTTCCCAACAGCGGGAAGACGCAATTGTTTCGCCGTTTGACCGGTGAAGATGTACCCTGCTCCCATTCTCCCTATTCCACCCTCCATACCCTCACCCGCAGGGTGGCGATCCCTGCGATCGATCCATTTCTTGTTACGGACACGTTGAGTTTTATCCCGGGCTTGTTTGCCGAAGGGCTCTCCGCTTTTCGTCCCACCCTGCGATGGATTCAGAGCGCGGAGGTGCTGGTGCTGGTTTTGGATGCCGGTTCGGCCTGGGTGGAGGAGCATCTTACCGAGATGAATGAATTTTTGAAGCAGATTGGCTGTGCGGAAAAGGCGCGGGTCACGGTATTCAATCAGATGGATCGGGTAGAGCATCCGGGGAATTTGCGGGAGTTGGCGCGGGATATTCAGCCGCATGTGTGTATCTCGGCTCGGCTGGATCGGGAGTTTGCGGGGTTGGGCGCGATGATTCACCAATCCTACCGAGAGGCAATGCAAAGCCTTGCTGCCGGTGGGGAAGAAGAATGGCCGTGATGCGAGTCGAACTAAGTTTCACAGGGTGAAACAGGCACGGGGCCCGTATATTGGGCGGATTCTGCGGAAACCAGTATGAAAAATGGCAAAACAATATAGGCGAAGTGGTATCATACCACTTCGCCTTGGTGGCCTATTGGCTCAATGAGAGCGACGCAAAGGGGTGTCACTCATCGGGATTGGGAACGGCTTCCGCACCGGAAGCGATGGCTTGATGGTATTCCCCAAGCACGATCTCTTCCATCTCTTGCCGCATCTCCTTGTTGAGGGGGTGGGCAATGTCGGCATACGTTCCATCCGACTTCTTTTTGCTCGGCATGGCGACGAATAGCCCCGAGTTACCGTTGATGACCTTCAGATCCCGGACAACAAAGCAATCATCCAGAATGATGGTTGCGAAGGCTTTCAATTTATCATCGGGCTTTCGTACTGGATAGACTTTAACTTCCGTGATTCTCATCGCTGCGTGCCTTCCCATGTTGTTTAGTCGATGGGCACATCGCTTTCCTCTAATCCCACAATGGGAACGGTATCATATCACGAGAAGCAACCCTATGTATACCTCAGCTCTTTCTTTTTTTATGCCGATTTTGACGTCTTTTTTTCTTCCGTTTGTGGGTTGCGATTTTGGCTCGTTTCCTCTTTTTACCACAAGGCATGGATAGTACCTCTGTTCATTTTAAGATAATATTCGAAAAAATGCAAAAGGGTTTTTACGTTTTTTGGCGGGATTTGTCAAGGGATCAAAACCAGCCCCCTCGTATTGTGTTCCGGCACGTACTCAACCGGGGGAAGAAGGAATGCCCGGGGCGGGACTTGAACCCGCACGGCTAACGCCATACGCCCCTCAAACGTACGTGTCTACCAGATTCCACCACCCGGGCGGCTTATGTACTGCAATGGAAGATTATATTGAGGGGTGGTGGCCCTGTCAACGAGTTAACTCTTTGTTTTTCATGATTTTTTTCAAAGGGATCAAAAAGTTATCCACAGCCCCGATTGGGGATGTGAATAAACGTGGCGGTTGTAACCCCTGTAATTCTGGGGGTGCTTCTTTTCTGTCAAGGCGTCGAATTGGGAAAAGAGGCTTGATTTTAGGGGAAAGAAGGGGTGTCTGGCCGGCGTGGCAGAGGCCCTTGTGGATGGGGATCGTCGCGACTGGCTGGGATGGGGTGGATTGGGTTGAAAACAAACCACAGTTTATCCACAGGCAAAAGGGAGGGGCTGGGAGTATTTTGTTCCCTCATTATTTTACGTTTCGTTTGGGATGTTCGCGCTTCCTTTCGCTGGGCGATGCGCTAAAGTCTATTGATTGACAAAACTTAACCCGTAGGCAATTGGACCGCATGAAAGAAAGGAATTTGTTACACTATGAGTGTTTCCATTCTGATGGGCAGTGCTTCGGATCTGACAAAGATGGAAGGGGCGGTAACGGCATTGAAGGAATTTGAGGTGCCGTATGAGATCGCGGTGATGTCGGCGCACCGGACCCCGGATGTGGTGCAGGCGCATGTGAAGACCGCGCCGGAGCGTGGCATCCGGGTGTTTATCTGTGGAGCGGGCATGGCCGCGCATCTGGCTGGGGCGGTTTCGGCGCATACGCATTTGCCGGTGATCGGGGTGCCGCTATCCGGTTCCGCGTTGGGTGGGATGGACGCGCTATATGCGACGGTGCAGATGCCCAAGGGAGTGCCGGTGGCGACGGTCGCGATCGATGGGGCATATAACGCGGGAGTGCTGGCGGTGCAGATGCTGGCGACCGCGGACGCGGGGCTGGCCGAGAAATTGGTGCAGTATAAGAAATCGATGCAGGACGCGATCGCCGCGGCCAATCAAAAACTGCGGGAGCAAATCTGAACGCGCCGGCTGCCGCGCTGTTCTTGGTGCTCTTGCCCAGGAGGCTTATGATGAAACGCCAATCTGTTTTTTTCGTACTCTTCGTCTCCCTTCTTCTTGCTCTGCCGATGTTGGTGATGGCGGAGGAGATCAAGACGCTGGCCATCGGCGCGGCGGCACCGGAGTTCCGGTTGCCGGGTGTGGATGGGAAAACCTATACCCTGGAAGATTTTGAAGCCGCCCAAGTGCTGGTGCTGATTTTTACGTGTAACCATTGTCCTACCGCGCAGGCGTATGAGAGCCGAATTCAGTCGCTGCACAATGAATATAAGGACAAAGGGGTGGCGGTGGTGGCGATTTCGCCCAACGATCCGCTGGCGGTGCGTCTGGATGAATTGGGCTACTCGGACATGAACGACTCGTTCGAGGAGATGAAGATCCGGGCGAAGATGTATAAGTTTGCGTTCCCCTATCTTTATGATGGGGAGAAGCAAGAGGCTTCCAAGGCCTATGGGCCGGTGGCCACGCCGCATGTGTTTGTCTTTGATCAGGCCCGGACGCTGCGTTATTGTGGACGGATTGATAACAACGAAAAGCCAGCCAAGGTAACCAACCACGATACGCGGGACGCGATCGAAGCGCTGCTGGAAGGAAAACCGGTGGCGGTGGAGACCACCAAGACGTTCGGCTGTTCGGTGAAATGGGCGGATAAGCGGGATGGGGTGGCTCAAGCGGATGAAGCCTGGGCCAAGGAGCCAGTGACGCTGGAACTGGCCAGTTTGGATGAGATCAAGACCCTGGTGTCGAACCAGACTAATAAAACCATTCTGATCAATGTGTGGGCCACCTGGTGTGGGCCGTGCGTGGAAGAGTTTCCGGAACTGGTGATTATCAACCGGATGTACCGCAAGCGCGATTTTCAGATGATTTCGATTTGTGTGGATGATGTTTCGGAGCGGGGGAAGGCGCTGGAGTTTTTGAAGAAGAACCAGGCGGCCTTTACCAATGTCATGTACAAAGAAGATGACAAGTACGCGCTGATGGATGCGCTGGACCCCGAAGCGCCGGGCTCGATCCCCTATACCCTGCTGATCAAGCCGGGGGGCGAGGTGATATACCGCAAGGCGGGGGTGATCGATCCGCAGGAGCTGAAGACGGTGATCGTCAACCAGATTGGCCGGTATTATCCCTGAGCGGGGGGATTTCTGAACTTTCCTCGGCAAGTGAGAAAATTTATGTTGCCAGGAGCGCGGTTTGCCTCTATAATAGATCTGTCAAATGAATGGATTGCGTGACAGAGCTGAGGACGATGAGTAAAAGGCCGGCGCGGGGAATGCCTCGCGCTGGCCTTTTTTGTTTTGTCGTCGGTCGGCGGAGGGAGG
>JAVFAP010000335.1:0-5214 GCA_034002445.1 bacterium
GAAAAACCCCATCATCCTCCGCCCTTGCTTGATGTATGGCCCCAAAACCGAAACCGGGCGGGGTTCGTTTTTACAGTGGATGGACGAGGCGTTTCAGCAAGGCAATGCTGTCTCCTTGTTTCGCGATGAAATCCGCACCCCTGTGTTTGTCCTCGATGTCATCAACGCCATCGCCCATCTCCTGACCGAACTGACTCCTTTCCGCCTCTACCATGTCGGCGGTCCCGAACGGATCCGCCGCAGCGAGTTCGGTCTCCGCGTCGCCGCGATTCGAGGGTATATCCCAGAACTCATCAAAGAAACGCAACTGGCGGAGCTGAGCACAGGCTATCCACGTCCAGAGGATGTCTCCTTGGACAGTTCGCTCATCCAAAACACTTTCAATCTCCGCCTCACCCCCATCGGAGAAGGAATCCGCAGAAGTTTTGGGTTGCCTCTCGAAGAAAAATAATCTCTATCCAGGGGTGAGAGACAGCCTCCTCTCACCCTCCCTCATTCCAACGAATCGACGCCCATCGAGAGTCCCGTCATCTAGGCTTTTTCCTGCTCTCATTGTAGGATGACCGCAAATCTATTACTTCCTGGGGGAACTCGAATGATACGCCCGTTTAGCTTCTTATCCCTGCTGCTCCTGCTCGCGATACCCGGCCCGGCTCCGACCGCAACCACACTCGATACCCTGCCCATCGTTTCCGAGGCATCGGCAACCACCGGGCCGGATTGGCTGATCGATCCCTCGCCTTATCAAGCAAGTCTGTACCGGAACGAAGTGGGGAACGAACTCATCATGACCAACGGCTTGATCCGCCGTGTCTGGCGGCTGACCCCGAACGTGGCCTGTGTCGCGTTTGATGATTTGACCCAAGGGAAATCCCTGTTGCGCGCGGTCCGCCCCGAAGCGGCATTGTCGATCGATGGCCATCCCCTCGATGTGGGCGGGCTCATGGGTCAGCCCAACCACGCCTTCTTCTTCCACGATTGGCTGGATACCATGCAGCGCGACCCCAAAGCCTTGGTTCTGACGCAAGTTGAAACAGGAACTCCCATCGAGCGCTTTGCCTGGAAGCGAGTCCGCCACCACGCCCCGGACGCCCAATGGCCTCCCAAGGGAGTTGCCCTGCGATTCGATTTTCGCCTGGATGATCAAGCCATCGAGGCCCTGGCAGAGCAACAGATGCTGGATAGTGAAACCGGGCGGACCGTCCTCTTCCAGGATCAATTCACATCGCTCGGCTCGGCTTGGCGTATCCACACCAGCCCCAGTTTGGAGCGCTCCTCTTTCCATAACGAAGGGAAGCCTGGCGAAATCTACACCTTGGCAAATACTGCTGTATATGCCGAGCGGGATTTACCGGCCCATGCCGACTTGGTAGAGGTTCAGCTGCATCCAGGGACCGATACCGCAGGCAGTTGGGGTCCTGGCCTGGCCCTGGTCTGGCCGGACCGCGTCATTAAATTCAACTACCGCATTGGCTCCAGCGCCGATGGCTCTCATGGGAATTTCAGTGTGTGGGATGGACAAAACGAACGACTCTTCACCCTACCGCAAGGACCGATCTCTCCGGCGAATCCCCTCTGGCTGCGCATGCGTTTGGAAGACAACGCGCTATTCGGAGAGATTTCCCATGATGGCATCCAATGGCTCTCTGGTTTTGAATTAAATGAAAACCTGCCCCAAGGGAGCCCCCAAGCCCTGCGTGTAGGCAAACTCAGCCGATCGGGCCAAGAGGACGATTTCGCCACAAACCCTCAAGACCCCATCCGTCTGCGCATCATGAAGGTCGCGGCGTATGGGCCACTCCAGCGGGACGCTGTCGCCTCGCATTTCAAGCAATTACTTCAACTCAAGGATGTGACCGTCTCGGTCCATTACGAAATGTATGATGGCATCCCCACGATGTCCAAATGGATCACGGTCCACAATCCGTTGGACCGTCCCCTCACCGTGGACCGCTTCACCAGCGAAATCCTCGCCGTCGTCGAAAATGGGAATCCCGTCGAAACCCGCGCCGGAGTTTCTCTCCCCAAGCCAGACTCCTTGCACGTCGAAACCGATATGGCGTTTGGGGGTTTCGAGCATATGAACGCCTGCCGGGGTTCCATCCATTGGGTTCCGGATCCGTTCTTTGAAACCCAGGTCAACTACGAACGCATGCAGCCCTGCCTGCTGGAGGTTCGCCCGGAAATCGGGCCAGACCAGGATATCCATCCCGGCGGAACTTTTGAGAGTTTTCGCACCTTCGAAGTAGTCTATGACTCAACCGAACGCAGCCGCCGCGGCCTGACTCTCCGCAAGATGTACCGGACTGTCGCCCCCTGGGTAACCGAAAACCCCCTCATGATGCACATGCGCGATTCCTCCCCCCAAAAAGTGAAGGAAGCCATCGACCAGTGCGCGGAAACTGGCTTCGAGATGCTCATCCTCTCCTTCGGGAGCGGATTCAACATGGAAACCACCGATCCTGCGTATTTACAGCAATACAGGGAACTCGCCGCGTACGCCCAGGCCAAATCCATCGAAATCGGGGGGTATTCCCTGCTCTCCAGCCGTCGCATCAGCCCGGATAGCGACAATATCAAGCATCCGCTGACCGGCGAGCCCGGCGGGCAGACTCACGGCTATTGCCCCGCCCTCACCAGCCCATGGGGACAAGACTATTTCGATAAACTCTACAAGTTTTTCCCCTCCACCAGTTTCAACCTGCTGGAACATGATGGATCGTACCCCGGAGACATCGACGCCATCGCCCGCCCCCCTCTCCAGAAGAGCATGGAAAATTCACAATGGGCGCAGTGGCGGATCATTACCGATTTCTACAAATGGTGCCGCGGCGAAGGCGTTTATCTGAATGTCCCCGATTACTATTACCTGGCCGGAAGCAACAAATGCGGCATGGGCTACCGAGAGACCAACTGGTCCCTGCCCCGGGCCCAGCAAGTTATCCACAGCCGCCAAAATATCTTCGACGGGACGTCTGAAAAAACTCCCAGCATGGGCTGGATGTTTGTCCCCCTTTCCCAATATCACGGCGGCGGAGAAGCGGCGACGGTGGAACCGCTGGATACGCATTTGGATCATTATCAGATGATGATGCTCTGCAACCTCAGCGCCGGGGTGCAGGCCTGTTACCGGGGCCCTCGCCTGTATGACACCGAGCGGACCAAACAGATGGTACAGACGCAAGTGGCGTGGTTTAAGAAATACCGGGGAATTTTGGAAAGCGACATCATCCACGATACCAGCCGCCGGGCGACCGGGCGCGATCTCGACTGGTATTTCCACGCCAACCCAAGCCTGGAAGAAAAGGGCTTTTTGGCCATCTTCAATCCCTTGGATCATGCCGTCACCAAGACGATCCCACTCAATCTGTATTACACCGGCTTAACCACCACGGCCCACATTGCGCACAAGGATCAGAATCCTGAAAAATTCACACTGAACCGGGACTACACCGTCCAATTGCCCGTGACCATTCCAGCCCATGGCATGACATGGTATGTCGTTCGGTAGGCAACACCATGGGACATGAATCCGGATCGCGTCGGGGGAGAGGGAAACTCGGTTCCCCTTCATCCACCAGACCAGATCGCTCGTTTGCCAGAATTGAAAAGGCGGCCGATCGGCCGCCTTTCTCTTTCCACATTCAAACGGAAAACAAGGATTATGCTTGTTTTTCTGCCAGACTTTTCAGAACCTTGAACGTCACCGACTTGGGCCGAACAATCGGCAAGCCCAGCGCCCGCGAAAGAACCATCTGGGCACAAATCCCCAGCGCCCGCGAAACACTGAACAACACTGTGTAATAAGAGAATTCGGTGATTCCATAATGATACAACAAACACCCAGAGGCCGCATCGACATTCGGCCATGGATCTTTGATTTTATGAACTTGCTGCAAAACCTTGGGCACCACATCATAAATCTTGGCTATCGTTTGGTAGACTGGATCCGCCGAACAATGCTCTTTCCCAAAATTCATGATCGCGGTAAAGCGCGGATCGGTAACCCGGAGAACGGCGTGTCCATACCCCGGAATGACCTTCCCGCTATTCAGCGTTTCCCACGCGAATTGTTCCAGTTGCTGATCCGTGGGAACTCCATTGAATTCCTCCATCACCATCAATACCCAACGGAGGCATTCCTGGTTCGCCAGCCCGTGCAAGGGTCCAGCCAACCCATTCAACCCAGCGGATAATGCGTAATAGGGATCAGAGAGTGCCGACGCTACAGTGTGGGAAGTGAATGCACTGACATTCCCGCTTTCATGGTCACAGTGCAAAACCATGTACAAACGCATCAGTTTGGTGAATTCCCCGTTCGGATCTTCCACACCCAGCATGCGGGCAAAATTGGCTCCCCAATCCAAGGTGAAATCCGGCTCGATCCGGGGCCCTTTTTGAAACCGGCGGCGATACACATAGGCGGCGATGGTCGGCAATTTGGAAAGGATGTTGGTGCAGTCTTCGATGACAGGATCCCAATACTCATCTTTCCCCAATCCCTCAAAATACCGCTTGGCGAAATACGACTCTTTCTGCATCACCAGAATCGCGGTATTGAACATGGCCATGGGATGCGAATCCAGCGGCATGGAATCGATGACATCCCATACATATTGGGGGACGGGTCCACGGCGAATCTTCTGCTTGATCAGTTCATCGGCTTCGTCCTTGGTGGGAAAATCACCGGTAACCAATAAGTAAAAAATTTCTTCCGGCAAGCGATCCACCAAATCCAAAATGGGATAGCCTCGGATGACCACGCCACGATCCGGATCAACGGATGAGGTATCGCAAAGCAACCCTTTCACCCCACGCATCCCCCCGATCACCTGCTGGACAGATACGCTGGATATGACCTTGTCACCATGGGCGGCAAGGAACTCTTTGAGTTCCTCACGCATCTGGGGGATTTTTTCCGCCAGTTTCTCTTTCAGAGTCGGCATCTTTCACCTCCTACTACGCTTCTACGATGTTGACAACTCGAGACGAGACGGCACAATCCGCCATCTCCACGGGAAATCATACCGTAATTTAATGAAATCCTAAAAAAAAAAAAGGAAAAAGGCAAGTTTTTTTTTCAAATCCACACCCTCTCCTCAAAAACCCGGAACAATCACCGTGTGGGTTTGCTAAAATTCCGATTCAGTATCCAAATGTTCACTCAATCGTCCCCTCCCCCCTTTCTCGCCCCATAGCTAGCCCGATCCGTCT
>JAVFAP010000336.1:0-5200 GCA_034002445.1 bacterium
GAAGAACTCAAACTCTGGCCAATAGAACACGCGTCGGGGGAGTGAGAAAACGCAGGGATTCAATCTTCCCGCGGGAAAGCCAAACTGATCCGTTGAGAAACGTGGTCTCGTGTCACTCTCAAACGGCAGCATCCTTCAAGCGGTAACTGGAACCGCCGTATCCAGAACCGTGCGCACGGTGAAGCGGGTAGGACCCGGGCGCGCCCGGGTCCTACCCGATGATTTCAAGAGACGGTTAATTCGAGGAAGGGATGGTGCGTAAGAGTGTGCTGTTCTGCTCTTTGGAAAGAATGAAATGAGAATCCGCGTCCCGTTGGTGAAAAACCGCCGGAAACTCCAGTTTATAACACATGCGCCCGGATGAATCCTCCTGGAGGGTGATTCGTCCCTTGTTCTCGTCCATGATTTTATGAATGATGGCCGCATGGATGTCATTCTCTGTCGCCGCAGTGGGATCGGTGGGGAAAAGATCATTTATCGGAATGTCGGATGGGATGGGGCAGATGAATTCCAGCGCGATCCAGCCCTCCTGAGGGGATTGTTCGGTGTAATGCGTCCTGATCTTCATGGTTTCATGGGGTGGGATTGCTTTCTTGAACAACAGCAATAAGTTCATGATCACAAATTGCAGATTGCTTCGGTTGCCGTGAAGAAAGGGAATCTTCTCTTCTAAATCGATGTGGATCAGAAATTTGTCCCGGACAATGGATTGGTACAGGGCCAGGCAACTGTGCATGAGATGATTGATGTTGATATGCTGCGTGGATTGCTTACTGACTTGGATGTATCCAATCAGATGTTTGATGACCTTGGCGGCTTGTTCCGCCGCGTTGGATAAAGCGGTCAGACTCGTCTGGGGGATGCCATCCTGCGTTCCCCGCTGCTTGAGGATTGCGAGATGGCCCAGGATGACTTGCAGCATATTGTTAAAAATATGGGTCAGGTCCGATGTCATGGTTCCCAAGGTCCGGGTTTGGTTTTCTGCGGTCAGCCAGCGGAACAACCGGCTGTTTTCTTCATAATGATGCCGAATTTGTGTGACGGATTCCTTCAAATAGAAGGTGCGTTTCTTCAGGATTTCTTCCAGGTCCATGTTCCGCAGAATCAATTCACGCCGCAAATTTTGTTCGTTGCTCCGCAGGGTGTGTTCCAGGATCGCCTTATCGAGCCGGAGTTTGACCTCGTCCATCTCTGTATTCGCGCGGATAAAATCGACCGCACCCGATTCTAACCCTGCCGAGATTTCTTTGCCTGGCATGGATTCCGGAACCCACAAGAGCAGCGGCGTGTCAAAATAGGCTCGGAGAATAAGAAGGCAGTCCATCTGCAGGGAACCGCTTCCCAGGGTTGGCGCAAAGACGATGGCGTCATACCCCACATGGCCCGGCTGGGTTGGGGTGGACTGAATCCGGCTGACCCCCGTAACATGATACCCCGCTAACGTTAAGAAGTGGGCAAATTTTTCTTGTTCCTCGGGACGGGAGGAAATGAGGAGTAAAGAATGGACCGGTTTCGACATGGAACATACCTTTGCGGATGGAATGAAATATATTCTCTTTCTCGCTAATATTTTACATAATCTTTCTTGAATGTCAAATAATTTTTTTGTTTTCCTCTGAAAATTTTTATTTTGGCGCTTTGCTTGGGGCAGGGAAGTGTAACATTCAATGTACGGGGTGCTGGAACGATTTTTGCTTGAATTGATGTCAAGGTGCTTCCCGCACGGGGGATTGGACAAGTTCCACGCAGGGGGGCATCACGTGGGGCGACAATTTTCCTGCGGGGACGATTCGAATTGGATACAGGTACAAAGATGGCTCGTTGGCGACGTTCAGCATGGTTCAGTGTCTTTTTCTTGTTCGGGTGGATGGGGCAGGCCCAAATCGTGCCCCCTCCCTATATCCAGGGGGCGACGATTGAAACCGTTGCCGGTATCCGTGGCATCAGTGGTTACAATGCCGATGCCATCCCCGCCTTGGAAGCGAAACTAAATCAACCCCGGGATGTTGCCTTTCTTTCTCCCCACAGTCTTTTGATTGCCGATACCAACAATCACCGGGTACGCCGTCTGGATTTGGATACAGGGATCATCCATGGATTCGCCGGGAATGGGATCAATTCGGTCACGGGGAACAAAAAATTGGCGATGGAAGCCTCGGTTGCCTCACCCAAAGGATTGGCCGTTGATCCGAATGGAACAGTCTATATTGCCACCCTGCACCAGATTCGGGTGGTGTACAACGCGAAGAGTGATGGGCCCCATGTGATCGATCTTTTTGCGGGAGTCCGCCTCGGCGATTTAGGTGATGGGGGTGTCCCCGCCCGGGAAGCGGAATTTTCCACCCTCGGCGGCTTGGCGGTGGAACCAGATGGCAGCCTCCTGGTCGCGGATACGGGCAATAACAAACTGCGCCGAATTAAAAAAGTGGGGCAGGAGTGGTTTGTCTATACTGTTGCGGGGACGGGAATCGCGGGAGAAATGGGGGATGGCGGCGACCCGCGCTTGGCTGAACTCAGCGCCCCCACGGATGTGGCTGTCTTCCCTACGGGCGAGATTTTCATCACGGAAAAATTTAGCAACCGCGTCCGGATGATCAAAAACAATATCATCACCACGGTTTATGACTGGCGCCAATTCGCGAAATTCAAACGGCCCTTGGGGATTGCGGCGTTTCATGATCTCTTCCTCTATTTTGGCGGGGAAGATCAATATGTGTACCGGGTCAACCTCTTCGAGTCTCGGATCGATCCGATTGTCTCCGATAATTCGGTGATTCAGGATGAGCTGGTGGCGGGGAATGGTTTTACCGGTTCCAGCGGGGATTACAAAGATGTCATGATTTCCCAAGTCAACTATCCCTCCGGCATGGATGTGGACCCCAAGGGGAATCTGTATATAGCGGATTGGTATAATTTTACCATCCGCCGGATCAATATTCCGCCGGTTCCGTTTTCCATGACCCCCACGCCGACATGGACGCCAGTCCCTACAAACACACCAACTCTCGGCCCTACCCCCACGCCAACGGCTACCCCTCGGCAGTGGACGCCTACGCCGACGCGGACCCCGTTTCCAACCGCAACACCTACCGCCACCCCGACGGGATTACCCCAGGGGCAATTGGCCCCTGAAATTCCTAGTGCTTCTTCCCCAACTGCCCGGTTTGAATTTTTCTCCAACGCCACTCGGGTTGAGATTCCCTCGGCGACTGCCTCCGGGAAGGTGAAAGTGGTTCTGTCTTCCAGCCCGGACGGGAAGGGCTCGTTGTTGACCAAGGATACCATCGTGCTTGCGGTCAGCCATCCCGCCGGGACGGTCTCGTATGTCACCCTCCCCTTCACGGAACTGGCCACGCCCAAGCCCCCGGCGGATATTACGGGCTTATTCGCGAAGGGACGGAATACGGTCTCCTGCCGCCTGATCGATTCCAAAGGGGCTGGGTACGCCAGCACCGCCTTGTATGTGGTGGTGTACAGTGCGCCGGTATTGCGGGATATCCCGGATATCCGCACCCTGGTTCATGAAGAAACAGGCTTTGTCTATCAGTTGTATGATTACATCCAGGACCGGGATACCCCCTTGGAAGATTTGGTGTGGGAATATAAAACCGACCCCAAAGGCCCTGAAATTATCCGTGGCGCGCGCCAGGGGATTGCGGTGGGGGCATTTCCCAAACCAGCGGAATTTGTCATGAACGTCAGCGCGAGCGATGGCATTTTCAGCGTATCGGAAGAGATTCGGATCAAGATTTCGACATTCCGTGTGAATGATTTTATCCTGCCCATCGCGCCTTTATTGGAAGATTTTGCGTTTGTCAGCCCCTATTCGTTGCGGTACATGATGCAGCCGCCGGACAGTAACATTGCCGATGTGCCCTTTACGACATCCTTCACTCCCCAGAAAGGGCTGAAAGCCGCGCATGTCGCCAAGGGAACGGTGTATCTCTTCCCAGAATTCCCCGGCGGCCAAGTCCGTGCGCCTCTGAGAGTGGGGATCAAGGGGGCACGAAGCAGCAATCCCAGCGATTACGACGGGGTGGTCGTTCATACCGCCTCCGTGATTGGGCCCACCGGCTCAGTCCCCGAAAAGACGTTTAACTTTACTTCGACCTCACTCAAGGAGCTGTACTGGGATGTGATCGCGCCAGGGGACCGCCCCAGCGGGGATGTCCGCTTAGGGCCGATTCCCTCCGATCCGGTCCCCGTCATTACCGATGGCTATGGCGTCCGTGCCGAAGTGGATCCAGGCGAAAGCGTCGCCCTGCTCAGCAAGGATATCGAACTGCCTCCCGGGCCCGCGACGATTTCTGTATGGTTTGCGGTAGATAAAACAGGAGGGGGGGCGTCCGATTCGCCCACGATCACCATTGCCTTGATCGAAAATAGTTCCAACTTGTCGTACCTCACCATTCGAGGTACGGAAATTTTAGGAGATAACCGCTACCAGTTTTTGAAGACAACCTACAATGTCATTGGCCCCAAAGTACAGGCATTGATCCAAATCGCGGGAGACCAGAAGAATGGCCGCGCAGCCGTCTCTCTCGATAATGTCCGGGTCTTCCCCTCGGCGTATGAGATCGACCGGGCCCTGGGGATCACCGCTTTGCCCGTATTGTTTGATGGGACTTTTGAAAGCGTCTTGCGTGGCCTGGGGGTGCTGGTCCGCACCAACGATCGGGTTTCGTATGGCAGTTCGGTCTCGATCCAAAAAAGGATCAACCGGACCGTTGTTCCCTCCGGATTGAATCAATCCCTGATTTTATCCTTGGATCAACCCGAATCGGCGGTACAGGTGGAAATCGGCCCCAATCCCGTGGATGAGGGATTCTATCCCCGAGAACTCAGCGCACGCGCGTATGTGCAAAAAGTCCGGGATGGAGGGGGCTATTTCGCGTTTGGCTTAACCAATGGGTTGGTTGAAGCGATTACCTTCATCTCCAATGACCGGTTCCCGATGGATCCCGATTGGCATCGCATCACAACGACGGGCCTGTTTACCCAAAAAGGCCTGTTTGAACCGATGATTGTGTTACAAAACCGCAACATTCCGGGCGCTTTTCCGGGAATTATCCTGGATGGCGCCACTCTGGCGGTCGATGATCTTTCTTTCGAGGCGTTTCAGGATTTACCCTACTACTGGGATGCGAAACAACAGGCACAGCCTTGACAGGATTCATGGCGGAACGGCGGAAGGGGAGAT
>JAVFAP010000337.1:0-5198 GCA_034002445.1 bacterium
CACCAAGGACGCGCCCCTTGACATATCCCCCGCGGCAAAAACGCCGGGAATATTGGTCATGCGGTTTTCGTCGATCCACACCGCGCCGCGGGGATTCAACTTCACCCCCAAGTCTTCAATCAGACCCGTCTTGACGGGGCCGGTGAAGCCCATGGCCAAAATGGCCAAGTCGGCTTCCACCATAAATTCCGAACCGGGGATTTCGTTCAGCGGTCGCCGCCCATCGGGACCGGGATCGCCCAATTCGACATGGACACAATGGAGTTTTTGCAATTTTCCATTGGATCCTGTGAATTTTTTGGTGGAAATGCTCCAATCGCGTTGCCCTCCTTCTTCATGCGAGGTCGAGGTGCGCAGGATAAACGGCCAATAGGGCCAAGGATTATCCTCGGGCCGTGTTGTCGGGGGTTTGGGCATGATCTCGAATTGCAGAACCTCCTTCGCGCCCTGACGGTGGCTGGTGCCGACACAGTCCGCCCCGGTATCCCCCCCGCCGATGACGATCACCCGCTTTCCCGCCGCGCTGATGGCTTCGCCTTCTGGGATGAGATCCCCTTCATTGCGCCGGTTTTGCTGGATCAGAAATTCCAGGGCATAATGAACCCCATGCAGATCGCGTCCTTCGATGGGCAAATCCCGGGGTTGCATTGCTCCGCCGGTTAGCACAATCGCGTCATATTCCTTGCGCAGTTCATCCGCAGGGATATCCACACCTACATGGACATTGGTCTTGAACTGTACACCTTCTTCCCGCATCAGATCCAAGCGGCGTTCGATATAGTGTTTCTCCAATTTAAAATGGGGGATGCCATAGCGCAACAGCCCACCAATGCGGTCCGCTTTTTCAAAGAGGGTGACGGAATGGCCAGCGCGGCACAGTTGTTGCGCGGCAGCCAGGCCGGCAGGGCCGGACCCCACCACCGCCACCCGCTTGCCGGTACGGAACGCGGGCTTTTGCGGCTGGATCCAGCCTTCCTTGAAGGCCCGCTCGATGATGTTGTACTCCATTTCCTTGATCGTCACCGGCGCAACATTGATGCCCAGCACGCAGGATGACTCGCAAGGGGCTGGGCAGACCCGGCCGGTAAACTCGGGGAAATTGTTGGTCTCGTGCAGGCGCAGGATGGCGGTTTTCCAATCGCCCTTGTATACCGCGTCGTTCCAATCGGGGATTTTATTGCCCAGGGGGCAGCCCCAGTTGCAGAAGGGAACCCCGCAATCCATGCAGCGCGCGCCCTGGCTGCGCAAGCGGTCTTCCGGCAACTTGCCGTGAAATTCATGAAAATGAGTGATCCGTTCTTGAACCGGCCGGTCAGTCGGCACTTCGCGGTTAATTTCTAAAAAACCCGTAATCTTACCCATGGTGGACTACCTCCCGCATTTCTTCTTGTCTCTCGCTGGTCTGGGCGATGGCTTGATCCCGTAAATACCGTTGATACTCTTTGGGGAACACTTTCACGAAGTGGGGGAGTGCCTCTGGCCATGCGGCCAGGATAGACTCCGCCACCGTGCTGCCGGTATACAGGCGGTGTTTGTTGATCAGGGTATGGAGGGTTTGGATATCCGCGGTCTCGGTCACAGGGAACAAATCGACCATACTATGGTTGCAGTTTGTCCGGAATGTCCCGGTTTTGTCGTAGACATACGCTAGCCCTCCACTCATCCCGGCGGCGAAATTGCGGCCGGTGGAACCCAGACAAATCACCAGGCCCCCGGTCATGTATTCGCACCCGTGATCGCCTAGCCCTTCAACCACCGCTTTTGCCCCACTGTTGCGGACGGCGAACCGTTCCCCCGCCATGCCCCGGAAATAACATTCGCCATCAGTGGCGCCGTAAAGAATCACGTTGCCGATCAAGATGTTCTCTTCGGCCGCAAACCGCGCTTTTTTGGATGGATAGACGATGATGCGTCCGCCCGATAAGCCCTTGCCGGTGTAGTCGTTGGCATCGCCTTCCAGTTCCAGTGTCACACCGTGCGCTAGGAACGCGCCAAAACTCTGGCCCGCACTGCCCGTGAATTTGATATGGATGGTGTTGTCGGGTAGTCCGGCCAGACCGTAGCGTTTGGCAATCTCGTTGCTCAGGATCGTGCCCACCGTCCGGTTGATGTTTCGGATCGGCAGGGAGATCACCATGGGATTCTTTTTCTCCAATGCGTCCCGGGTCAGTTCCAGCAGTTTGTGATCGAGCGCCTTTTCCAAGCCGTGGTCCTGGGTCTTGGTGCAGCGTACCCCAAAGGGGACATTGGCGCGATAGAGAATCGCTTCGAGGTTCAGCGTCTTGGCTTTCCAATGGTCGATGGATTCCGCCACCTTCAACCGTTGGGTCTGGCCCACCATTTCATTCAGCGAGCGGTAGCCCAGTTTGGCCATGATTTCCCGCACCTCTTCCGCGATGTAGAAGAAGAAATTGATGACATGTTCTGGTTTCCCCGCAAAGCGCTGACGCAAGACGGGATCTTGGGTCGCGATCCCCACGGGGCAGGTGTTGAGATGGCATTTGCGCATCATGATGCAGCCCGAGGCGATCAGAGGGGCCGTCGCGAATCCAAATTCTTCCGCCCCCAGCAGGGCCGCGATCGCGACATCCCGCCCGGTTTTCAACTGCCCATCGGTTTGCACCACAATGCGGTCGCGCAGATTGTTCTTGACCAAGACCTGTTGGGCTTCCGAAAGCCCCAACTCCCAGGGCAGGCCCGCGTGCTTGATGGAGGAGAGCGGCGAAGCGCCTGTCCCGCCGTCGTGCCCGCTGATCAGCACATGGTCGGCGTGGGCCTTGGAGACCCCGGCGGCCACGGTCCCCACCCCGACTTCGGACACCAACTTGACCGATACCCGTGCTTCGCGGTTGGCATTCTTTAAATCATGGATGAGCTGGGCCAAGTCCTCGATCGAGTAAATATCATGATGCGGTGGCGGTGAGATCAGCGTGACGCCGGGGGTGGAATGCCGCACCTTGGCAATCGCGGCATCGACCTTGTGTCCCGGCAACTGTCCGCCTTCACCAGGCTTGGCACCCTGCGCCATTTTGATCTGGAGTTCGTCCGCGTTGGTCAGGTATTCGATGGTCACACCAAACCGGCCGGACGCGACCTGCTTGATCGCGCTGCGCTTGCTGTCCCCGTTGGGCAGCGGCTTGAACCGCTCTGGGTCTTCACCACCTTCGCCGGTATTGCTCTTGCCGCCCAGCCGGTTCATCGCGATGGCCAGATTCTCGTGCGCTTCCTTGCTGATGGAGCCAAACGACATGGCACCGGTACAAAACCGCTTGACGATCGCGGACGCGGGTTCTACTTCATCCAAGGGGATGGATTCGCTGGCCCAGTCAAAATCCAGCAGGCCACGGATTGTCGCTCGCTTGCGGTTTTCATCGTTGACGATCGCCGTATATTTCTTAAATTCGTGGTAATCCTTGATCCGGACGGCCTTTTGCATCGCGGCGATCATCTCGGGGTTGATCATGTGGTGCTCGCCATCCTGCCGCCATTGATAAACCCCGGCAAAGTCCAAATCTTCATGGGCGCAGCCCCGTGCAGGATACCCCGTGTGGTGCCGCATCAAGGTTTCTTGCGCGATGAGATCGATGCCGATGCCGCCAATCCGGGAAGGCGTTCCGGTGAAATATTTCTTGATACATTCCTGGCCGATCCCGACTGCTTCAAAGATTTGCGCCCCCCGGTAACTTTGCAGGGTGGAAATCCCCATCTTGGAAAAGGTCTTCAGCAACCCCTTGTTGATGGCTTTGATGAAATGGGCGATGGCTCCTTCCACATCCTGAACCCCAGGCACCAGACCCTTGCGGGTCAGGTCTTCGGTGGTTTCCAGCGCCAGGTATGGATTGACTGCGCCCGCGCCATAGCCGAAGAGCAGGACAAAGTGCATCACTTCGCGCGGTTCGCCACTCTCCACAATCAGGGCGACCCGGGTCCGCGATCCTTCCCTGATCAGGTGATGATGCACGCCCGCACAGGCGAGCAGGGAAGGGATGGGTGCCCATTGGGGATTGACGCCACGGTCGCTGAGGATGATGAAGTCCGCCCCGTCTTCCACCGCTTGCGAGGCTTGCTCGCACAGGCTGTCCATCGCCTCGCTCAGGCCAGCCAGGCCCTTGCTCACCTCGAACAGCGTCTTGATCGTGACGGATCTGAAAGAGGAGGCCGCCCGGATTTTTGCCAGATCGGCATTGGTCAGCATGGGGGATTTGAGGTTCAGCATCCGGCACTGTTCCGGGGTTTGATCCAGCAAATTTCCCTCTTTGCCGATAAAGGCCTCCAACGACATGATGATTTCTTCCCGGATGGCGTCGATGGGGGGGTTGGTAACCTGGGCGAACAACTGCTTAAAATAATTGAACAGTAATTGGGGTTTGTTGGAGAGGCAGGCTAGCGGGGTGTCGTTGCCCATGGAACCGATGGGTTCTTCCCCCTTTTCCGCCATGGGGATCAAGAGCACCTTCCGGTCTTCCTGCGTGTAGCCAAACGCTTGCTGCCGGTTCAATAAAGGCTCGCTTTCAAAAGGGATGCGGGTGGAAGCGGGCAGATCGCTTAAACTCACGGTGTTGTCCTTGAGCCATTGCGCATAGGGGTACTCATTGCAGATTTGAGACTTGATCTCTTCATCCCCGATGATCCGCCCTTGCTCGGTATCCAAGAGCAGCATTTTGCCTGGCTGCAGGCGGCCCTTGAAGGCGATGTCTTCGGGAGCGATGTCTTCGATCACACCCACTTCGGAAGCCATCAGGACCAGCCCGTCCTTGGTGACGATATATCGTGAGGGCCGCAGGCCGTTACGGTCCAGCACCGCGCCGATCCGCTTGCCGTCCGTCACCGCGACCGATGCCGGGCCATCCCATGGTTCGGTCAGGCAGGCGTGGTAGCGGTAAAAGGCCAATTTTTCCGGTGTCATCCGGGCTGTATCGCACCAGGCCTCGGGGATCAGCATCATGAGGGCGTGGGGCAAACTGCGGCCGCCCATGATCAGCAGTTCCAAGGCGTTGTCGAGGATGGCGGAATCGCTCGCGCCATAGGTGGCAATGGGGTGCAGCTTCTGGATATCTTCCCCAAACAGTGGTGAGGCCATGATCGATTCGCGGGCGTGCAGCCAATTGACATTGCCGCGCAGGGTGTTGATCTCGCCGTTGTGCGCCAAGAACCGGAAGGGATGAGCCAAATCCCAGGTAGGAAAGGTATTGGTGCTG
>JAVFAP010000338.1:0-5198 GCA_034002445.1 bacterium
ACTATGGCGGGCCTCCTCGTCATCTAGAATGACCAATAACTGCCCGGCCCGGCAATGATCCCCCAACTCCAAGGGCAGCGATTTGACGATACCCGAAATCTTCGGAGAGACCATCACCTCGGCCTTTCCCGCCAGAGTTCCGGTAAATTCCGCCATATCATCGATGGCCCCGTAGGTAGTCTTCGCCAATTCCACCGCGACCGGGGCCTTTCCCCGGGGCATGTTTCCTTTTTGACTGGTCGCGGCGACATACAGTCTCCAACCCAGCCCCGATGCCAGCACGATAATAAATAACGCAAACAGAGTCTTCCTCATATCTCACCCATCGTTCTTCCTGGTCCAAATTTCACATGTATGCAACAGATTTTAGTGAAGCCTCAAATCGGTTTTTACTTATATTATGTCGATTTCTTCCCCGCAATAGTTCCATAACCCCTCTTTAACGCGGGAAACAGAGTTTCATTCTGCTTTCCTGCTCGCTTGCCTCCGCGGATCAATATACCTCTCTCGTCATCTCTCCTTGATTCGTTTAACGGAGAATGGGCGAGATTATTGCATCCTCCCACTCGAATGCTCAATTTTTATTCTCTCGATTCCCATTCCCCCCACCTGGTTCCCCAACCCTTTATTTCTTTCTGCAAGATATGAAATAATAACCGGGATCGTTTATCCAAACCGAGTGAGATGATGATGGAAATGTGGATGGGAGTGCCTGCGGGTTCAGTCCAAGCCTGTGCGGTCCCCGACATTCTTCAACTATCTGTAGAACCAGCCAGCCTTCAAGGCTTGCCATCCGGGAGCCGGGGCATGACCGCCCTCTGGCCATCCCTGCCTCCCTTGGAACAGATTCTGGATCAAACCCTGCGCGATTGGGCCCAGGCCGCCCTTTCCCTCTGGCCCCACTGGTACGGTCTGGAAATCCCGGATTGTCATCCCGATTCCCCTCCAGCCCCCAACTTTCCACCGCAGGCAAGACATCCCATCGCCAAGAGTTGGCTGGATGAGGCCTGGCGCCTGGCAGGGCGGAACCACCTCCCCCTTGTACCCGTGTTTCCCCAAGCCGTCCAGCTATCTCAACTGGCGCTGGCGATTGGCCAGCCTCTCTCCCTCTTCGTCATCGTCTCCGATCCACAACCCGCCGAGGGGTGTTTGCTTGGTCTCGTCCGTGTGACGGAATGGATCGCGGCCCACACCCACGCTGCGGTTCTTATCCTGGTGGATACTACCCTTGCCACCCATCCAGAACTTTCTTCTGTACTCCATGAACTGCCCGTCGCGCTCCAGCCCCTCGCTCCAAGTCCGAAATCAGGGCAAGAAGAACACAAAGCCGCCCTCTGGCCGGTCATCGGCCGGCCTCATCCCCGCAGCCCCGGCGAACAAACCCTGGCTCGGCTTCTCGATGCGGATCCGGAACTCCACGGTCTCTTTGGCTTTAACCTGGAAGTCCACACCACCTTGGGCTCCCGCTACCTTGTCGATTGCCTCTGGCGCGGGGGGGGCCTGGTCATCGAGATCGACGGCTACCGCTTCCACAGCCCCTATGCCGCCTTTCGCATGGATCGCCACCGCGATTACGAACTTCTGATATCTGGCTACCAGGTTCTGCGCCTCGACCATGAAGACGTGATGGTTGATGGTAATGCTTGCCTGGAAAAAATTCGGCATGTGGTCCGATACATTCAAACTCAAGCAGCAGAAAGGAAATTCCGATGAACTTTACCCCAGAACCTCTCCAAGTCCTCCTCCTGTGGCGCATGCTCTTCACCGGGTATGAACCCACATACACCGAGATGAAGCCCAAACTGTCCATCGCATGCCGTAACCAATTGGAAGAAGCGGGACTCATCCAAACCGAATCCCGTAAAAAGCCCAACGGCAAAAAAGCGAATTTTCTCGTGTTGACAGACCACGCCTGGGATTGGGCGGTTCAAAACCTTGATGCGAAGGTTTCAGATCGTTCTTATCTTACCGGACCTGTCCTTCACGATGTTCTGACCCACCTCAAGCGCTTTATGCAGACCCACGACGTCTCTCTGTATGAATTCCTCAAATCCGCTGAAACCAGCGAGGAGGCTGCTGCGCCGCTGGGCCAAGCGCCTGTGGTCGATCAACTTGCTCCGGCCCGTGATCTGGAAGCACGCATCCGCGAGGCCTACCTCTCCCTCTCCAACGGTCAACTTCGCGTGCGTGTCCGCCTCGCCGCCCTCCGCGACCGCCTCGCTTCAATCCCCCGCGAGCAACTGGACGAAACCCTGAAACGAATGAAACAAGAAGAACGCGCCATCCTCTTTCCCCTGGAAAACCCCATGGAGATTCGTCCGGAAGATGAACAGGCCGCCATCTCGATCGCGGGCCGCTCGAATCACATTCTCATCCTGGAGGGCTGACAATGCGAGAACAGGAAATTTTAAAAGCGGCCAACTTTGAGTTTACCCAACATCTGCGCGGCGTGTGGGACAATTCCCCTTTCCACGTACCCGAAATCCACGCGGAAACATATCAACATATGATTGGGAAAATTGATGATCTACGGAATTTGCATAATGAAATGTCTCCATTGGAGCAAATCGTAAGAGGCATCGCCGGGGCAGGGAAGACCCATTTCTTGGGAACGATCCGTCAATATGCCCAAGAACATGGCCTGTGGTTCGTCCTGGTCGATATGACCGATGTCCGCGATTTCGCCGAAACCCTCAATCAAGGCTATCTCTCTTCTCTCCAAAGACCCTATCCCAAAGATCGCCCCCAGTACGAAACCATCCTGACCCGCTTCTTGAATAAGATGGGACTCCATTCTTTCTCCCTCCAAGAATTACAAAACCTGGATGGAGAGACAACCATAAAGAAAGTGGATGAAATCGTCAGATGGGTATGGAACTCCCCTGCATCGGATAACAGTGCGTTTCGCGATCATCAAGATATCTTACGGGCATTGCTTTATTTCCATTCCTCCGATTACGAGGTTCAGAACATCGGCTACAGTTTTCTGTTGGGGCTGGAACTCGATCCGGAAGACAAGAGGAAATTTTATTTTCGCCAGACATCCAAACCACTCACGGAAATTAACAAAGCCCTTTCCTGGATCCTCAGCCAGGGAGGCTCGACGGTCCTTGCGTTTGATCAGTTGGATGCCATTGTCGCCCAGCATAACCTTGCGGGTGGGACAGGGGAAATCGATACCTTAAGCGATGAACAAAAAATGGCGCGGTCGATTATCGAGGGCATCACCCGAGGACTGGCCGCGTTGTATGATCAAACCCGCCGAACCTTGGTGATTGTCAGTTGTCTGGAGACCACCTGGGATATTATTTGGGAAAAAACTCTCCCTGCCCACAGGGATCGTTTTCTCCATGATCAGGTCCTTCGAGACATCGAGCAAGAAGCAAATACCCATAAATTAGTAGAACGAAGACTCTCCCCTGCTTTTGCCGAATTTCAGTTTATCCCCCCATACCCCACCTGGCCCTTTCACCCCTCGGCACTGCGGGAACTGACCGGTGCCAATCCACGCGCGATCCTGCAAATGTGCGATAAGGCACGCAATCGCCTTCTCCGTCAAGGATTTGTAACCGAAATTACCACGTTTAATGGGCAGGAAACTCCGGTTGCCCCTCTAGCAGCCGATCGCTTCCAGCCCTTGGATCAGCAGTTCCAGCGCCTTGTCGCCGCAACCACTCCCGGCGATGTGTTGGAAGAAAGTCAGGTCGGGTGCTTCGAGGAAATCCTTCAACAAGCCTGCGCCCTCCTCCTGAAAGAATGCACCTTCCCCCATACCATCGATCCCTTTTTGGATCGGGAATTCGCGCGCACCGGCAATTTCAATCCCCTCCATGCCCGGATTCGCTTAGTCTATCGTGCGGAAAATGACCGTGAAGCCCACTACTGCCTGCGGGGCCTCCCCCACGCCAACGCCATTGCCTTCCAAAACCGCCTGCGCTCCGCCATGGTGGCGGCGGGCATTGACCGCGATCTCTCCTTCCGCTGCCTCCGCATCATCCGCGCCCAAAAACTGCCTTCTGGCCCAAAAACTGAAAGAATGATCACGGAATTCGAAAATCAGAATGGAGCCTTTCTCTATCCTTACTCCAAGGATCTTTCCGCCATTCTGGCGTTGATAAAACTGCAAAAAATGGGAGACTTGGATTTCTCCGCATGGCATCAGGCTCGGCGGCCTCTCTCTGCCTTGCTTCTCTTCGCAGACTTGATCCAGTGGATCAACGACAAACTTTCTCAACCTGCAACCCCGCATGAGAGGCAGCCGGTAAACACCCCCGTGGTTCCAGAACCGGCTCCCGTTCCTCCAGCCTCCGTCAATCCTGGCCTACAACAGCCGCCGGAACCTGCCACACCACCAGATGCGCCACGCCGCAATGCCACCCCTCCGCGCATTTTGATCGGCCGCCGCTGGCTCAACCAGGGCACCGCGGGCGATTCCCTTTACCTGGAACCTCTCGCCTTCACCAAGCATACCGCCATCCTGGCCGGCGCGGGCTCGGGCAAGACGGTGTTGATCAAGCGCCTGGTGGAAGAAGCGACGCTGGCGGGTATCCCTTCCATTGTGATCGACGCCGCTAACGACCTGGCTCGTCTCGGTGATCCCTGGCCTCAGCCTCCCGCGCCCTGGCTGCTTGAAGATCATACCAAAGCCCGGCAATACTTTGAAAAATCCGAAGTGATGATCTGGACTCCCCTGCGCTCCCAAGGCAACCCACTCCATCTCAATCCCTTACCCGATTTCAACGCCATCCGGGATAATCCGGACGAGGTAGAATCCCTCATTCTACTGGTGATCGAATCATTCAAGACCAAACTGAAAATGGGGGCGGGGTTGACCACGATCCCCAAATTGGGTGTGCTGACATCGGCTTTGCATTACTACGTAAGTAAAGGAATGGTGGGATTGGATTCGTTTATTGAATTATTGAATGATCTCCCGACAGAGGCGAATGGCGGCTTCAATCATGCTCACAAACACGCCCAGCAAATGGCCGATCAACTCCGGGGGATTAAAGCGACCAACCCCCTCATGAATGAGCAACATGGTGGACTGGATCCCTCCCAGTTATTCGGTCTGAACAATCCTTCGGCAAAGACGCGGATATCCGTCATTAATTTTGTGGGCCTGCTCAGCCTTGAAAGCCAGCAGGAATTTTTGAACCAGCTGGCCATGACCCTCTTCACCTGGATCAAAAAACACC
>JAVFAP010000339.1:0-5182 GCA_034002445.1 bacterium
AAAACAGAGGTGGGATATAAAAAGCGGATTTAATTCAACCAAAATCTGAATCGTGCGAGAGTCGATAGCCGGAATGATGACTGAAATGGATATGCGAAACCATATTGTTCTGCTGGCGAATGGGGACAGCGCGAAAATCTTTGCTGAGATCAAGAAAGAGATCGAGACGACGCGGAATCTCTTTATGGAGAATCCGGAAATCCAATCGGTCGTTCCTCCCGCAACCCGGTTTGCGATGGAGAATATGACGGCGTACGCCACTAAGGCCGAGAAAGTATCCATCACCATGGACACGCTTTCCCGCCGTATTCAATTGATCGAATCCAAAGCGGCCATTCAAAAGATCCAAAGTCTGGAAAAACAACTGAAGAGTTGTGATTCGCCCCAGGAATATGGCCGGATCAACCGGGATCTCCGTTTTCTCAAGGGCAAGAGTGCCGCGGATCTTTCGGAATTGGTTTCGAGCCAGCAGCAACTTTTGGTGGAACGATTGAATATCATCCAAATCTGGAAATCGCTCTTGATTTGTGAGATCCACATTTTCGAAGAATTGAAAAAGGCCCTGATCAAGATGGTTTTGGAAGGAGCGTATGCCTCTGGAGATGGAACCATCCAGGAACTGGTGTTTACAAAATTAAAGCAAATTGATATTGATATCAATTCGATCGGCGATCTTAATCCCCGGGCGGCGTTATCCAACGTCAGTATGTCCAATATGAATCAACTCCGGGAAACCTTGATTCATCAGTTGGATCATGTGGTGGTGATCGAGCGGCGCATCATTGAAAAAAAGCAAACCTATATGGAATTGAACACCATTTTCAGCCAACTCAAGCAGTACCTGCCTGAAAAATCTGACCGGGCTTCTGGACTTGGGAGTGGTTCTGCCCCTGCCGCCGGAGAAAAGGAAGTGAAACCGGACCCACCATCCTCCCCATCCACTTCGCGCCAAACCGGGATGGTCTATCAACACAAGGGCCGGAAAGTGGATTAGCGGAATCGTCTTGCAGGTTTTCTACCAGTACCATATGACATCAAAAAGGCCAGGAGAATTTTCCCGGCCTTTTTGTTATTCTGGATCGCGCCATGGTTCGGTTCCATGGGGATGCCATTGCGCCAGGCGGGTTTTCCATGTGTTCCATCGTCTGGTCAGGCGGTCTCGCACGGCTTGATACTCTGGATTTTGGACCAGGTTTGTTTCTTCCAGGGGATCGTGGCGCAGATCGTACAGCTCGTCCGCGCCGGGATGGTCTGGATAGGTTACCCATTTCCAGCGCTGGGTGCGGATGCCTTCGGTTTTGGGAATGGCGGGGTGTTCGAACAGGTGTTCGTAGTAAAATTCCTTTCGCCATGCCGCTGGCTCGCCTTGGAGGAGAGGGACCAGGCTTTTGCCTTGCATCGTCTGGGGGATGGGGATCCCGGCCAAATTCAGAAGGGTCGGCGCCATGTCGATGGTCAGCGTCATGTGCGCATTGGTTGATTGGGCGGGAGTGTGGCGGGGATCCATGATGATCAGGGGGAGCCGGATGGATTCCTCGTGCATGAACCATTTCCCCGCGAGCCCGTGTTCTCCCAAGTAAAATCCGTTATCGGATGTGAGGATGATGACGGTATTGTCCCGCAAGCCTTTCTCTTCTAATTTGACTACAAGATCGCCGACACAACGATCTACCCCGCTAATGAGGCGATAGTAGCCTTTGACGGATTGCTGCATTTGCTCTGGGGTGCTGAAGCGGAGTTTCCACCGGTTCCGTGCTTCGGAATCTTGCAGGAAGGGCGGTAATTTGTGGAAAGCGGCTTCGGTGGCGGTGCGGGCGGGGACAAACTCGTCTTCTTGGTACAACTCTTCGTAAGCCGGATCATACAGAAATTGTTTGGGATCTCCGTCCTGGCAGTGGGGGGATTTGAAACTGATCGACAGACAAAACGGGTTCGCTTGGTTTTGGGTATCCAAAAATTCCAGGGCCTGATCGCGCATAATGGTTGTCAGATGGCGCTTTTCGTTGGGATCTTTGCTGAAATACCATCCCTGGCCGGGGAAGCCCTTGAAAAAATCGAACTGATCTTCGGGCACGGGGCCAACCCCCCACTTCCCGATAAAGCCCGTCTGGTACCCGGCTTGACGCAGGAGTGCGGGATAACTGGTTTGGAATTGGGTTGCCGAAAGTGGGGTTTGAAAATCGGTAATCTGGTGTGTACAGGTAAACTGGCCGGTGAAAATCGTCGCCCGGCTGGACATGCAGATGGATGTAGTGCAAAAGTGCTCGGTGAACCGGGTGCCCTGCTGTGCCAACTGGTCTATATGCGGGGTATGCACCATGGTGTTGCCCATGCACCCCAAGGCATCGAAGCGCAAATCGTCCATTAACAGAAACAGCAGGTTGGGTTTGGACGAGGGGTGGGGTTTTGTGTCCGCCAGGGCATGGAGTGTCAGTGGGCATGCCGCCATCAGGCCGGCAAGCCCTTTCAGGACATCTCTGCGCGTGCAGTTGGAAACCATCGGATTCTCTCTCTATTTAAATTCGGTACGGAATAGGATGTACTTGGCTTGGGGATCGACTTCCATTGGCCAGATCCAGCGGGCCTTTTTCTCGGCAAAGTGGCCGGGCATGTGCAGCCAGGGATAATTGCCGTAAGTCCCCTTGTCGATCAAGCGCAGGGCAGCCTCTTGCCCCAGCTGGATATCTGTCAGCCAGGCGGGGTCGGGTTCTGTCGGCAACGCGACCGCTGTCCAGTTGTCGATAGAGGAATGGATTTCCCCCTGTGGGGTTTGGATGGTGCAGATCACTCCCTTGCGGGCGATTGCAGCGGGGACGAGGATAGAGAGAACATGCGTATCGCGGGTGCTGTGCGCTGGCACGTTGGGGCACTCGGTTTCGGACTGCTGGGTGTACAGCAATTCGCCATCCAAATAGACCGGTTTGGGCCCATCTCCCCCCACCTTGACCTGGAGCAGAGAACCGATCTGGGGGGGCTCTTGAGCGAATTTACTATGGTTTTCGAATTCTTCCTCGCTGATGCGGCGGGCATTGAACAAGTAGATACAGCCCCCCTGCGGCCGGTTGGCAAGCGGGACCAGCGAGGCTTTCTGCATCTTGGCCCCCTCACTGCGGAGCAGGACAGGGATGGTCTCATTCTCGGCCCGGTCAGCGGCAAAGAGGATCTGTGGCACCACGGTGGCGGAGCGAATGGAGGGGTCCATCAAGTGGAGGGGCAGAGCGTACAGATCCGGGCCGTCGAAGAGGCGGACAGGCTCGTTCTCTTTCCGGGGCAGATGATACGCCCCGGCCAGGCGGATCCGGTTTGGCAAGTAAATATTGAATTTTTTGGTATTGGACCAAGTGAGGGGCAAAGCAACCCACCCGTTTGTTGGGTTGAACTGCTCTCCATCAATATGGATTTGATTGGCCCAGGCGGGCACGCGCAGGTGGATGGTGCAACTGGATTCCTTGGCGGCATCCAACTCCACCGTCCAGGACGTAGCCCCTTTTTTCAACAGGGTGATGGTGAGGGGATTGCTGCCGTGATCAAATGTGGCGCGCGTTTCGGATAGCCAGGTGATGTAGAAATTCGATTCCGATTGCACTACCCCCCAGCGGGCGGTGTCGGCCAGAACCTGGGTGCAGTGCATGGAACAACACCAGAACGAATCCACGCTGTGGTTGGTCATGCCCGCCGCGTAAAACGGCGTTTCTCCCTGATAGAGGGGATTGAACACGGTATGGCCGAATCCTCCATTGGCCAAGTGGGTGGCATAGAGATGATTGCGGAGAATATGTTCGGTATCATCCAGGTAAGCCGGATTTCCCGTGGCGAGCCATAGGAAAAAATTGACCCGAACCCAGTCGCCTTCGGTGCAACCCTCATCGCGGGGGTAATCCAGATCGAAGGATTCGGTCACGCCGCCGGTGGGCATTTGATAGCGCTGTTTGATGGTATCGCATCCTTGCACCACCGCTTCCAGGTAGTCGGTGGTTCCACAGAGGCGGTCGATATCCAGCATGCCCCGGTACTGGGTGAGGCGGCCGTGGCTGTGGTGGTGGTCGAATTCTTTATCCAAGAGGGCTAGCCCGGCGATATAGCGCGCTTCATCGATGTATTTCTGCTCGCCCGTGAGTTGGGTCAAGGCGGTCAGCCCATCGATGAGCGAGGGATAACAGGTGGTGAAACCCGAGGCAAACACTCCGCCAACTTTCTCGAAATTCTCGGGCTTGCCGTAATAGGGGCGGGTTGAGATGAGATAGTCCCCCAGCTTTTTGGCTTGGGCCAGGGTTTCCGCATTGGCATGATCGCGGGTGTACTCCACCAGGGCGAGGAGGAGACGGCCATTGCCCCAGAGGATGGGCATATCCTTGGTTTGATCAATTTGCTTGGCCAGATCCTGCTCGACGCCAAAATGGCCATCGGGCTTTTGGGTATGTTTGAAGCCCTCCAGCAAGGAGGGCATAATCAGGGCGCTGGTGTTGAGGATGGGTTCCGCCGCGTTGAGGGCCCCAAACAAGCGGCCCGAAATATCGCCGCTGTATTCGGTAAACCGGCGAGTGTAGCGAAAATGAAGATCGGAAAGAACAAATTCGGGATCGGAGAGCGGTTCCGAACATACCCGGTTAAACGCTTTTTCCAGGCGGATTTGTGTCTCGCCCAATGCCTCTGCTTTGGGCGGGAATGAGACTGGAAGGGGATCGGCCATCGCCGATGAAAGAAAAACGAAGCTGAGCAATAACCAATTGATCTTACGGTGCATTCCTATTACCTCTTGTCCACTCTGTTACGTCCAAGCCAGCCCGCGGCCCCTTGATTTTGTGAGGCGGGAGGGCCATGCCAGACCCTCGCGGTCTGATGGTTTCGCGAGAGCCAGAACCGGGCCAAAACCAGATTCCATCATTCTACTCTATAAAAGAATGTTCATTTAATAAATGGGTTTGATCCATGTTTTATGGTAGAAAACCAATTTGACCTTCGCTCCTTGGATCCAGGCAAAGGCTGGGAAGAAAGGCTTGGAGGTGCTTGGCCGCAAGAGTGAGTGGATGGTGCTGGGGGGCTCTTCACCCTACACCTTTGTGCGAGCCTATGCTATATCTGCCCCTATCGCGAACTCTTGCAGGACTGCGAGAATCGACAAAGCAGTGGAAAGGATGGAGTGTTGAACCGTGTGATCGGACTGGTGATTCTGTTGGCTTTT
>JAVFAP010000340.1:0-5151 GCA_034002445.1 bacterium
GGCGGTGAAGAGGGCGATATCCGGCTGGATTGTGCGGATATCGGTTTCAAACGTGTCCCAGGAGCCGAGGAAGGCGGGGTAGTCACGAATCCAGACCTGGTGCCCGGCCAGTTCCAGAATGGCGGCGGGGTAGAGAAGTTCCATCGGAGGGAAAACGACGTTGACGGTTTGGTCTTCCACCTTGTTCTGGCAGCGGTTGTCACGGCGGTACAGCCCCGTGGGCGGGGTGTAGAAGAAGATTTTTTTCATGAGCGGCGTAGTGTCCAACCGGGCCGATGGGTCCGGATTCTCGTTTGGTGTAAGCCGGTAAATAAAACCGGATGGCGGCCAGATCGCCGTCATCCGGTTGGGGATGTTGACTCAGCCAGGAGGGTTATTGTTGTTGCGGTAACTGAGGTTCCTGGTTGTCTTCGGTGGCTTGGTTGACGGCTTCTTCAGCGGCTTCTGTCTGGGGATTCGCTTTTTGCTCCTCGAGCATCTGGATATAGTTTAGCATCTTGGAGGTTTCTTGCATGGCCTGAGGTACGTTGGAAAAGGTCTGCTGTATTCTCTTGAGCATTTGCTTGGCGTCTTCGAACTTTTCCATCTTAATGTTGGCGTCGGCCATCCGGAACATGGCGATGAGGGGGCGTTCAGGTGAAGACGGCTCTTCGATCATCTTCTGATAGGCGTTCATGGCGTTGATCAGGAAACTCTCGGCCATTTCCGGGGTGGTATCCTTGACTAGGCGGGCGATCTCGACATTGGCATTGATGCCGGGGTCCGTATTGTGGTAGTTATCGACCAGGCGTTTGTATTCATGGACTAGGACAGCTTTTTCCTCGGGGGAGAGGTCCTCTTCGCCATCGGAGAGGAAGAGGCGGACGAGGCTGCTGATCTTCATTTCAATCAGACGGGGTTTGGTGTCTTCCAGAATGTTGGGGTTGTCCTGGAGTTGGTCGTAGATAGTGGCGGAGGAGACGAAATCGCCGGCCCAGAAATAACTATTGGCCCAATTGAGAACCGCGTCCTCGCGTACCCGGTCCAAGCCGACGATGTCGGTCGCGGATTGGACGATATCCAGGGTGCGGGTGTAGACGGAGCGGGCTTGATCGAATTCCTGGCTGGCGAGGTAGATATCGGCGGAATTGGCCAGGGCTTGCAGTTGGTAATCCAGTGCTTGGGTGGGGTTGTTGATTTCGTTTTTGGCGATGGAGATGACATTCTCGAGCAGG
The DNA here is from genome assembly GCA_034002445.1 of bacterium. Taxonomy (GTDB): domain Bacteria; phylum Hinthialibacterota; class Hinthialibacteria; order Hinthialibacterales; family Hinthialibacteraceae; genus JAVFAP01. The sequence goes on from JAVFAP010000340.1 coordinate 1,215, forward strand.
GCGACCGCGGTTGCCGCCTGGGTTTGCTTGGCATAGGAGGCCGCTTCCCAGCGGGTGGCTTCGATGCGGATGCGGGGTTCAGTGGTGGAGTTGCCGATTTCCTGGAATGCGGTGATGGCTTGATCGTAGATGCCTTCATCGAAGTAGGTTTTGGCGATGGCGAAATCCGCGTTGAATTGATAGAGGGGATCGGGGAATTGGGTTTTAATTTTTTCGAGCACGGTGCGGGCGCTGCCGAAATCCTGCAAGACGTTGTAGCACTGCACGAGGCGCCAATGGGCATCGACAAAGCGCTCATCTTCGGGGAATTTTTGGATGAATTCTTCAAAATAGAGGGAAGCACCGATGGGGTCGCGTTCTTCCATTGCGCGGAGGCCCCGGTTAAAGACGGCGTCGGGAGAGTTTTGCGAGCAGCCGATCGTAAAGAAGACCAGGAAGAGTACCAGGGAAAACAGGGCATATACCTTTTTTGCGAGCATTAAACTGTATCCTTTTAATCATGCGTTAGAATCAATGGGGAGAATTATCCCTGGATTTGATGAAAAAGTGAAGGTATTGACGCCTGTTCTGGATTGGATGGCCGGGCCGTGGCGGCCCGGCCGGAGTCGATTGGCGGACTCAGCGGGTCACGAGCTGCAGTGGCCATTGCCAAATGCCGCCTTTTTCGTTGGTAAGGATCATGGTGTCGCCATCGAAACAAATCCCCTCACATTTGCCCAGTTTGAACGATTGCGTGTTTTGAGGGGCTTGGAGCAGATCTCGTTCTTGCTGGAAGGAGAAGGTGAAGAATTGTTTTTTGGTTAACACAACCACCAGATTGTGGGTGGAGGAGTAGGCAACATCGGTCACCCGGCCGGTGATGGCCATGGGGCCCACACGGCGGGCGATGGCGGGGCCTTTTTCTTGCAAACTGTCGATGCAGAAAAGCGAGGGCGTATCGCTTTCCTTGGGTTCCTTGGAGATTAGATAGAGGCGGCCATTTTGAACGAAGAACGCTTCGCAATTGCGGGATTTACGGTCTTCATAGCGGAAGGTGTAGGTTTTGGTGGTTTCGCCTTTCTGGGCCAAGGCGTGGGTTTCGTGAATCTTGTGAATGGTGTAGGTTTTGCGCTGCGCGTCATTGTCACCGAAATCGCCGATGTAGAGATAGCCGTCTTGATCGCGGGTGATCGCTTCCCAGTCTACGTTGTTTACTTTTTTGAGGGGGATTTCATGCAGCAGGGCGCCTTGGCTGTTGAAGCAATAGAGGGAACTGCTATTGCCGCTGTCGTTGATACCCCAATAGCCCGCGATGGAGGCGGGGATGACTCCCGAGAGTTCGTTGACTTTGGGGGATTGAATCTGAGTCCCCGCGGGGATGAGGGGATTGGCGATCCCCATCGCCGGAACCAGGGTGAGGGCGAGAGTGGTCAAGAAAATCAGAGTGTGGTTCATTGTTCGTATCCTTTCGATTTGGGTGTGGTGGTATGGGCAGATGGAGGGCTTCACGATCCCACGAGACGTCCACCCGTTAATATTACTACATACACAGTATATTTGTGTTACGACTTTCTTATCCTGTCATCTCCGTTGGGAAACGCCGGGGAAAAAGACGGCGAGATCAAGCCGCCGCTTCGTTACGGGGTGTCAATCAGTTTCAAACAGAGCAGCAGGGTTTCGTGGCTGTTGGGCATGCGGATCAAGATGCCATACCACTTTTGGGGCTGAACCTTGAGATCGAGTTCTAATTCCTGCACGGAGGGGATGGGTTTTCCCACGGGAAATTGCACCCCCTCGATCATTTCGCGCTGGCCGACGGAGCGGAGGGTGATTTTCATATCATCCAGGGTCCAGCCGCTCTTTTTGTATTCGGGATCGAATTGGATATCGAGTCCGGTCTGGATGGGCGTGTGTTTCAAGGCGAACAGTTCGCTGGTTTGTTTTTCGAAATAATCGACCCATTGTTCGGCGTTGAGGGTGATGGAGGATTTCTCGTCTTCCTGCAGTTGCACGGTGGGCGAATACAGCAGGCGCAGAGCGCTGTTGGGCCACTGGCTGATGGGGTTATTCTGTGCGGGTAACGCGGTCCCGTTCCAGAGGCAGCCATCGGCAGAGAGGGTAAGAGCATCCGTGCCGGACTGAAAGCGGCCCTGATCGAAGAGTTGCACCTTGCCGCGTAGCTCGAGCCAATCAGCCTGGCTATCCGCCCAGACCTGGTTGAACTTTTCCTCCAGGGTGTAGTCCATGGTGACCGAAGGGGAGCAGAGGAACATGTGCATCTCGATCCGCATCGAGCGCGCGGCCCTGCCGGGCAGAGCCGGGGCAAGGCAAAGAGTTATGGCGATGATGGAGAGGGCGGTTCGGGTCATGGATGGGTTTCCTTTTGAATTTCGATGGAAGCGACGATGGTTCCACTCATGAAAGACTCTGTCTGGCCGGAATAATCGAACCAGGGTTCGGGGGTATCGGGCAGAGTGTGCTGAATCACCACGGTTTTTTGGGTGAGATTGGCCGTGGTCGGCTGGGAGAGAGACAGGCCAGCCCAGCCTAGCCCCAACAGAAGCAGGACCGCGGCGAACCCCATTCCCCAGGCTGGGGTGAAAGAAGGGGTTCTCCACGCGAACCAGGGCGTGGTGGGGGCGGGACCAAAGATCGATTCTTTTAATCGCGACGAGGGCTCCGCGAGGGAAAGAGATTTTAGTTTTTTTTCTAATGGATCCATGATCACGTATCCAATCTGTTTCGAATCTTTTCGAGGCCACGGCGGTACCATGACATCACGGTGTTAATGGAATCTCCACGAATTTCGGCGATTTCGCGAAAGGTCAGGTCCGCATAGAGGTGCTGGACGACGGTTTCGCGTTCCTCGGGGGTCAGAATCTTGAGGCTGGCCAAGACCGCCTCTTGCAGTTCCTTCTCTTCGCTGACTTGGCGTGGATTCGCAGGTTCGGCAAAGATGAAGGGCGCTTCCAGTTCGTTTTGCCGCTTTTCCTTGCGGATCAGATCGATCGCGGCATTGCGGACACAGGTGAAAATAAAGGCCTTTTGGTTTTTGGGGCTCTCTTGGCGGGAGAGCAATGAGCAAAAGACACTATGAATCGCCTCTTCCGCGAGATCCTGGCGATGGGTAATCGCCATCGCGACGATCAATAGGGAGCGGGCATGGGTTTGATAGAATTGCTCTAAGGAACGTTGGATCGAACTCATGCCATCTGCTGCCTCATTCTCGCGCTGCTTTCCATTCTTTACTCTATAAGACGTTTGGCAAGGGCGGTTTAGTGCAGAAAAAGCAGTGGGCAGTGGATCGTGGGCAGTTGTTGTTGGATAGGGTGGAGTAAGAACGCCCAGGGTTCAGAGCATTTTTTGATAAAGCAGGGTTGGTGCGGCGCCGCTCCAGCGTTGCATCCGCTGTCGCGGATTTCCCGCTTCGCTATCCAGGGGACGCGCTTTCAGCGCTTATGGGAATTTTGGGTTGGGGTGGTTGCGTTTGATGAATTTGGTGCGGATTGCTGGTGGGCTACACTTGCTGCGCTCGTTTTGAGCCCACCCTACAAAGGTGGTAGGCAGTGGGTAGTTGTTGTTGGATAGGGTGGGGTAAGAACGCCCAGGATTCCGACCATTTTTTGATAAAGCAGGGTTGGTGCGGCGTCGCTCCAGCGTTCCATCCGCGGTCGCGGATTCCCCGCTTCGCTATCCAGAGGCGCACTTTCAGCGCTTCAGGACAATGGGGGATGGTCGCGTTAGAAATTTTGTGGGACGTTGGGATTTATTTGCAAGGCTGATTCGTGTCGCTCCAGGATTGCATTGGCTGCGCTCGTTTGGGGCTCCACTTAGCCCGCTTTTCTCACAGTCTCTCGTCAATCGCGGAATAAGCGTCGTTTTTTGGAATGGGATAATTTTGGGAGCCGGCGATACCCCGATCCCCGCTTTGCAGGCGCGGGAATTCAAACCGGACACG
>JAVFAP010000341.1:0-5137 GCA_034002445.1 bacterium
CCGAATCCCGGAGGGCAATGTGGCTGAATCCACATCGGGGATCAAAAGTTCCGGACTCACTTCCTTGACATAATTGGCAAAGCGCTCTTCTTCACTCAACCCTTCGAGCGCTTCGGTGGCGTCATCAATATCGTCTCCCTCAACAATATGATAGGCGGGGCCATCGGAGTCGTCTTCTTCCTCGGTTTTTTCTCCCAGATAAAAAATCTGCTGCCCGATGGGCTCCCCATCGGCGTAAACCGTCGCGACCCATTTGCCTTCGCCTCCCTGCGCCAAGAGCGAATCCATCGAATAATAAATCCCCAACGGATTCTTTTTGGGATAGGGCTTGTTTTCAGAAAAGACCACATTGCGGCTGGGGTTTTTCAATTCATAATTGATAATTTTCTCCATGTCCCGTTTGTCGAGACTGGCGACAACCACCACCCGGGCATCTTCTTCAGGCATGAACTGATCCGTCACGCCAACCCAGCGGTTGTCTTCCGTCAGTCCCTTGCAGGTAAACACGTCCCGGTTCATCACGGTCGCGGGGTCCATCGCAATCCGTTCGGAAGAAACACAACCGGCAACCCACAAAATCGCCAGGCCCAAAACCACATGTCTAAAGTGTCTGCTCATAATTTTTCCTTTTCAATCAACCGGGGAGTATTCTATCGCTCAAGGCTGAGCCTGGTCAAGCGATGCCGCGGTCTTTATCCGGCATGGATATTGCTTCATTCCATCCTAGAGATTTCACCACTCTGTTAACGGATTGGCCAAAATCCGGGTTATTCTCTTTTCATGATTCCCTCCGTCCACGGGGCGGGAACCGGCCACTCCCTTTCACATGAAGAGGGAAGAAAAAGAGCGGAAACCCACTGGAAGAGCGCCCGGTAAAAAATGCTGGCTCCGGCAGGATTTGACCGGACAGGAGATCCCCCCGCCTGAAAAAGTAGGATCGCTTCAGTGGGGACTGGGTAGGATCAACTTTTCTTTTTGCAATCACCCTCTATAATGGAGAATTAATTCAAGTTGAGTCTATGCCCTTAAGGAGAAGGATCCATGGCGGATGCCCCGGAACAACAAGACATTCAAAGCCAAGACAAATCCAAAAGCAAACTGCCATTCATCATCGGAACTTTTGTGCTTCTCCTGCTGGTCATCGGGGCTGTTTCCATGACGCTTCTGGGAGGGAATGAGGATCAGGCCATCATCCCCGCCGAGCCCCAAGAAGAACTCGGGGTGATGTATACCTTTCCTCAGCCCTTTGTGGTCAACTTGGCCTTCCCGGATGATCAGTACTTATATAATGCCACCATCACCCTGCAAATTGGGGTCCGTGGCAACGCCACCGAGGCCGAGGCCCAGGAAGAAATGGGCATCACCGAGGGCGATTCCACGAAAAACAAAAAGCCGATCGTGGAAGAAATCATTACCGAAATTTTATCCGCCCAAACCCGCACCCAGGTAACCAGTTCCGCCGGGCGCGATAAAATCCGGGCGCAAATCAAAACCCAGCTCAACATGAAACTGCAGAAAGCCAGGATTATCGAAGTGTATCTCCGGGGGCTGGTTCCCTAAGCCCTGGCGTGCCAGTTTTCGAATCCGCCTCCCCAGGAGACGGGATAATCCAGAACATATAGCGAGACTCCATTAGCAGGCGTTACTCATGGCGGACGTTCTCTCCCAAACTGAAATCGATGCCCTCCTCTCCGCCTTCGCCACCGGCGAAGAACCCCCTGATATGGGATTGGGGGATGACGAGGGGTCGATACGCGAGGTTAAAGTCTACGACTTTAACCACCCCGACCGCTTTTCCAAAGACCAGATCCGCACCATGCACAACCTGCACGACCATTTCGCGCGGGTGTTTTCCATTTCCCTTTCCGCCTTTTTACGCACCATCGTGGAGGTCAAACTGGTCTCGGTCGACCAAATCTCTTACGAAGAGTTCATCCGCTCCATCCCCAACCCCACCTCGCTGAACATCATCAACATGGACCCGCTCGAAGGCAAGGCGCTGATGGAGCTCTCCCCCACCCTGTCCTTCCCCGTGGTGGACCGCTTGATGGGCGGGGCGGGCAATGTTTTCAAGAAAAATCGGGAACTGACCGAAATCGAACAAACCATCATCGAGAAGGTGCTCTACCGCGCCTTCGATTGCCTCCACGAAGCCTGGGCCAATGTCTTGCCTCTCAATTTGTCCCTGGAACAATCCGAAACCAATCCCCAACTCTTGATGCAACTCTACCTGCCTTCGGAAATGGTCATCCTAATGACCTTTGAAGTCACATTGGGCGAAATTTCCGGCACCTTGTCATTTTGTATCCCTTATCCAACCCTGGAACCCATCGCCAGCCAACTGTCAAGCACCTCCTGGTTCGCCGCGGCGAAAAAAGAATTGTCAGAAGAGCACGCCGAGGTGCTTTACGATCGCCTGCGCCGGGTTAATATCCCCATCATTGCCTATGCGGGAGCCGCGACCCTCTCACTGCGTGAACTATTGGAACTCCAATCCGGCGATGTGGTTCAACTCAACCGCCGCACAGACGAAGACCTGGTGATCCAAATCGGCAACGAATACCGCTACAAGGGAAAACCAGGGATCGCCCGGGGCCACAACGCCATTAAAATCACCAAAATCATCGCGGGACTGGATGATGTCTAACCAGACCACTTTTCACGGCAGGAGGCTTAGGTTCCTATAATGTGCGCGGAAGCACTCAGCCAAGCTGAAATCGATGCTCTTCTCCGGGGTGAAACCCCTGCTCCTCCGTCCTCGGCCATTACCCCCGAGGAAGAAAACACCCTGCATGAATTCATCCAGATTCTTTGCGATGCCGGAAAGGATGTCTTCACCACCCTTCTGGGTGAAAAAACGCAACTCGACGCCCAAGGGTTTTCCGAAACCTCCACAAATACAATCGATTCGGATATTCCGGAACAAGAGATCGTTGTTGCCGAACTGAATTATAAAGGGCTGGCCCAGGGCAAAACCCTGATCGTCATTGCCTTGGAAAACGCCCTCAAACTCGCTACCCAAATGACAGGCGGTGGAGCGGATACCGAGTTTGGCGACCTGGAAGAAAGCGCCTTCAGCGAAGCGATTCAATCCCTCTACAGCGCCATCAATACCCAACTGGCAAACCGGCTGGGGGGCGAAATTGGGATGGACCCGCCTGAAATCCATACCCGTCCCAATGATCTGGCCGATCTCATGCCCCCTTCGTCAGAAAACCAGATCCTGCTGAACTACAGCATTCAATCCGGATCGATCAGCGGTCCGGTCTACCAGATCATCCCCCGCAATCTCCTCCACTCCATGGCCGCCGTGGAGCCGGAAGAATCGTTCGATACCGAAGAAATTATCCATGATTTTGGCAGCCCCTCCAGCGCCCTCCCCATCATGGAACAACCCGCCCATTTCGCTCCACCCAGTAAAGGCACACAACAACACCATGCTCCCCACCCGGGGCTGAATGTCGATATCACCAACCTGGATCTGATTCTGGATATTCAATTGGAGGTCAAGGTGGAACTGGGCCGTACCCACCGAAAAATCCGCGAGGTGCTGGAACTCGGGCCCGGATCCGTCGTCGAACTCAACCGCCTGGCGGGGGAACCGGTGGATATTTTGGTCAATGACAAGCTGTTCGCCAAAGGCGAGGTGGTCGTGATCGATGAAAACTTTGGGGTGCGCATTACCGATATTCTATCCATCGAGGAACGGATCGAAGCGTTAAAATAAACCGGCTAACAACCAAGCCTTGTAACCCCACACCCAATATTCATAAGGTGCCCTTGGATGAGGTTCATGCCATGAAACTCGCCTCTTCACTCAAACTGATTGATATCCTTTCTCTTAAACCGGGCTCCTTCCTGTATTTACATGCCGTGCGGGGTGAAGTGGGTTGCGATCAAGCCCAGGCGATCGCCCGCACCTTCAATTGGCGCCATCAAATTTCCCATGTCATTTTCCCCACGGGGGATACACAAAAGCGCCATAATCTGTCAAAATTACTTGATATTTCTATTGATACGCAAGTCATTATCAAATATCCTGATGACAAAGTCTTAGAAATTTTTCATCTCGATGAATACGCCTGGAACGCAATCGACGCCCACTTGGGACGCAACGTGGATATTCTGGTCGATGGCCGGATATTCGCCCACGGCGTCATCACCGCACAACAGGGTCAAAACGGCATTCTCATCCAAAAACTAGCCAACGCTTGACCCCCTTTTTTGAAACCCCACGCTTCGGGTGCGGGTTTCTCTTTCTTTTCTCCTCATTCCCCTCCGCAACGGGAATGGGCTTGGGTTGAGGGTCGCAAGACCCCACGAAATTCTTGCGAAGTCCGGGTCTCTCACCGATCCGGCGGGACGATGGATTATGACCGCCAACCGATGGCTCCTTATTGGCATCGCATTCGCTTTTTCCGTGGCCTTGGTGTCTCCCCAAGCCGATACGGCCAAGACCGCCGCACCCCAAAAACCGGCAGTGACCGGCCGTGAGTCAGCTGTCCGTTCCACCCCGGCCGATGCTCAGCCCACACCCAGTGAATCGCCCGCGCTTGCGGCCACGGCTGCTGTCGATTCCGTCTCCGCCGCCAGCCAGCCGGTCAATCCAATCCTGGAAGCCATCCAAAGGCGCATGGATGGCGAAGCCCCAGTGGAACAAGCCACCGGCGCCCGTCCGCGAACCAGTCCGATGGGAGACAACTTTACCGCCCAAATCGGCAAAATGCTCATCAGTTTGGCCCTGGTGATCTCCATCGCCCTCGGGCTGGCTTGGGCCGCCAAACGCTATCTTATCTCCAAAACTGTCTTTGGCGGCGGCTATATCACGTATCTCAGTTCATACACCCTCTCCCAAAAATCCAAACTGCACCTGATCAAAGTGGGCAACGAAACCTTCCTGATCGGCGAGGGCGCCAATCAGCTCTCCCTGATCTCCAAACTGGAGATGGAATTGGATGAACTGGACTCTCCCCTCCCCCCAGAAGGAACCCCAGACAGCCCAGAAAAACCAAGCGCCTCGTTCCAAAACAACCTCTCCCGCTGGCAAAGCACCTTGGAAAATCAAAGTATGCAGGACGAAGTAAAAAACAGCCTCCTCATCCTGGGCGGACTCTCCAAGCGGCTGCAAAAAAAAGGG
>JAVFAP010000342.1:0-5134 GCA_034002445.1 bacterium
TGGGGGGGACGCCGAACTTGCGGATGTTGCCGACATGGACCGCCAAGTTGCAGCAGCCTTCCTTGACTGCGGTGGGATTGGGGAGATGCAGCTGATCTAGGGGGATGCCGCCATGCATCTTCAGGGCGCGGATACTGGCGACAATGACCGCCGCCGCCGGTTTGAGTTTGCCGGCTTTGCACTTGATGTTGAAGAATTTTTCCGCGCCCAAGTCGGTGCCGAAGCCCGCCTCGGTGATGCAGTACTCGCCCATCTTCAAGCCCATGCGGGTGGCGATAAGGCTGTTGCATCCGTGGGCGATATTGGCGAAGGGGCCGCAGTGGATGAGGGCAGGGGTTCCATCCAGGGTTTGCACCAGGTTGGGTTTCATGGCTTCCTTGAGGAGCACCAGCATGGAGCCGACCACGCCTAGGTCGCGGGCGAAGATGGGTTTTTTGTCGTTGGTATAGGCGACGAGGATATTGGAGAGGCGCTTGCGCAAATCTTCCAAATTTTTGGACAGGGCCAGAATGGCCATGATTTCGGAGGCGACGGTGATGATGAAGCCGGTTTCGCGGGGGAAGCCGTTGGTGCGGCCCCCCAGCCCGACGACGACGTTGCGCAGTTGCCGGTCGGAGATATCGATCACGCGGGGCCAGACGATGCGGCCGGGATCGATATTCAGTTCGTTCCCTTGGAAGATGTGGTTATCGATGATGGCGGAAAGCAGGTTGTGCGCGGCTGAGACGGCGTGGATATCGCCGGTGAAATGAAGGTTGATCTCGTCCATGGGGACCACCTGGGCATAGCCGCCGCCCGCCGCCCCGCCTTTGATGCCGAACACCGGGCCGAGGGAGGGTTCACGGATGCAGAGGATGCTTTTTTTGCCCAGTTTCCACAACGCCTGCGCCAGCCCGGTGGAGGTGACGGTCTTGCCTTCGCCGGCGGGGGTGGGGGTCATGCCGGTGACCAGGATCAGTTTGCCATCTGGACGATCGGCGAATTTGTCCAGTACGTTGAGGTGAATCTTGGCCTTGGTTTTGCCGTAGAGATCGATATCTTCATCCGTCAAGCCCACATCGGCGGCCACGTCGGCGATGGGACGTAACGTGATGCTCTGGGCAATTTCAATATCGCTGCGCATGGTAGGAATCCCCTTTATTAGAGAAATAAAACAAGACGCCATCCCACCCTCTGTCCCTTGGCAAGGAATAGAAGAATGGAAATGCTTTGCCGAATTGTGCCGTGAATCGGAGGAAGAGAAAAGGGATGGTGGTTTGCCGGAAGCGGGATTTGAGGAATTCTGGTGATTTGGCTCGGGACTTATGAAGAACGAGGGGATCCCGATTCGGAGAGAATAAAACCGATACCAAGGATGGCTTCCGGCTTCAAGAACCGCCTCATCTATGCGATATTCTGCTGGCTTGGGTTGCCCAAGCGATATGCTCCATGTGGATGGATGATTTCCCAACGAAAGACGGGGATGGTCGGATCCCTCGTTCGATAAGGAGGTTGCGGTGATTCAATTTTCGAAAGGACTTTCTATTGTGATTTTGGTTTTCTTTTCCCTCGTTCCAGTTGGGGTGGGGGAGGAAATTGGGTATGAGCCCAACTGGGCTTCGCTGGACCGGCACCCGATCCCGGCTTGGTTTCAGGATGCCAAGTTTGGCATTTTTGTCTATTGGGGGCTGAGCGCGGTGCCGGCGTATGCGCCAGTCGGGCGGTATGCCGAATGGTATTGGTATGATCAGCAGACTTCCCCATTGGGGATCGACGCCAAGAGCGGGATGGAGACCACGGCGGCCTTTCATCAGCGGGTGTATGGGAGCGATTTTGGGTACCAGGATTTTTTACCGCAGTTCAAGGCAGAGTGTTTTGATCCGGAGGCCTGGGCGGAGATGATTCAGGCTTCGGGGGCCCGGTATGCCTTGTTGAACGCCAAACACCACGACGGCTTTTGTCTATTTCAAAGCGGGGAGGCCAACCGCAGCTGGAGTCGGGCGTGGAATTGCGTGGATGCCGGACCCAAACGGGATGTCTTGGGTGAACTCACGGAGGTGGTGCGGGCCAGGGGGATCAAGATGGGGATCTATTTTTCGCTATATGAGTGGAGTAACCCTCTGTGGCTGCTGGACAGGGAGTTGTATATCGAGAAGCATCTTTTTCCGCAGTTCAAGGATGTGGTTACCCGGTACCAGCCGGAACTGATTTTTTCGGATGGCGAATGGGATCTCAGCAGTGCCGCCTGGCGCAGTGAGGAACTGCTGGCCTGGCTGTTTAACGAATCGCCGCGGGGGGCGGATGTGGTGATCAACGACCGCTGGGGCAATGATACCCGGCACCGCCATGGCGATTACTACACAACCGAATACACGAGCGGCCTGGAGGGGATCGCCAAGCCTTGGGAAGAAAACCGGGGGATGGGGCATTCGTACGGATATAACCGCATGGAGCGCGCGGGCGACTACAAAAGCGCGGAAGAGTTGGTTCTGATGCTGGTGGATATCGTCAGCCGGGGTGGAAATCTGTTTCTGGATATCGGACCCACGGCAGATGGACGTATTCCGGTGATTATGGAAGAACGCCTGCGCCAGATGGGGGCGTGGCTGGCCGTGTATGGCGAGGCGATCTATGGCACCCGGCCCTGGACGAACAGCCGACAATGGAGCGAAGGGGCCTTGCCCCAAACTACATTTGGCAGCCAGTACATGGTGGCGTATGATCTGCAGGATTGGATCGAGCCGAAGAACGAGGGCCAGGCGCGCATCGAGGCGTTCTTTACCCGTAAGGGTGAGGCGCTTTACGCCATTTGTCCGAAATGGCCAGGCAAGACATTTGTCCTGAAAGATCAAACTCTCAAGACCGGTGCCCTTGTTACGCTGCTTGGTGTCGACACCGAACTCGCGTGGGAGAATACAAAAGTGGGTGCGGTGATTTCGATGCCGGAAATGGGGCCGGGTGATCTGCCAGCCGAGTATGGGTTTGTGTTGAAAATGGAGTTGGGGGAATAAGTTATTTAAAAAAAGAGGGTGACTTTTTTTGATGGAATAGGGCCCCGGGGAGAATATTCCCGGGGCCCGTTTGATTTGATCAATACACGGTCCACGCCTCCACGGTGGAATCAAATGGGGGGAGTGGATTTTCCAAGGGCTCTGCCCACAGCCAGATTTTGTGCAAGGTGATTTTTTGCCGGGCTGTGTTTTGCAGGCGGAGTTCCCATTTTAAGAAGTAGTCTTCGGGTCTTACGCTGGCTGTGGCAGGCAAGGGCGGGGCGCTGTAGGTGAAGGGGATGGTGATCCGGGTGAGGGCGGGTTGCGGCCAGTCGGCAAAGGTGATTTTGCGGGAGGGGAGTATGGCTGAAATATAGTTTTCACATCCCTCTTCATCCACGGTCCGAACCACGGCAGTCAGTTCCACCTCCAAGATCGCGCCTTCAGTCGGGGCATCCGCCAACTCTTCCCGCGCTATATCAAAGGAGAGGTTGTAGGGTTGTCCCGGTCCGAAGATATATTCAATTCCGTAGTTATTGCGGTCACGGCAGGTGTCATCCGAGTAGGCGATCAGGTTGTAGCCGATGTCCAGATCGGTGGACTCTGCCACCCATGTGTCATTTTCTCCCACTGCCCCGGCAAAGTGGCCGATACAGGGATCGTTGCCGGGCAGCCATTGTTTAAAGCCCTGGGCTAGGGCTTGCGGCAGCAGAATTTTTGCTGCCCCTGCCGGGATGTGTTCCGCCCCTGCCGGTGGCTGATCCACCCGGTCCTGGCCGACCACGGTCCACGCATTGTTCCGCACTTTGTAGATATTGTACACCGCGCTGATCAGTTCGCCTTCGGTATCAAAGTGTTTTAATCCCGTGAGGCCAGTGAATTGCATACCGGGGACCGCGTTCCACAGCGCTTCCGCATGGATGGGTTTCTTGTGTTGAAACGCCTGGGCGAGGGCTATCAATGTATCATAGCTGTAGTATACATCCCAGGAATGCTCGGTGAGGTGCGCGGGGATGGCGGGGGTGAAGCCGGTAAGATTGAAGGTGGAGAAGGTGGGGGACAGATTCTGCAGTGTCTCTTGGAAGAGGCAGCCGTCGCTGACCAGCCATTGCACATAGGGAAGCGGGTATCGTCTTGCACGGCGTGCAAGAAAGCGTTGGCGTCAGGGGCATACCCGATCACGATCCCGGCCACGATTTCGTCCGAGGCGGGGGCGAGAGCCGCTTTCGCCGCGAGGACCGCGTCGGAGTTGTCATGCAGATGGCCGGTGGGATAGGTGTGGGAATGCAACACCTCGATCGCGTGGGCATGTTGCAAGATTTTGAGGAAGTCCGCGCCATAGGGAGAGTGATCCGCCAAGACGATGACCTTTTTGATATCATTGGCATGCAGGTGGTGGATCATGGCATTGGCTTGGTAGTCATCTAGCGGGCTGGTTTTCAGGACATATCTGGGATGGTTTCGCATCTCGAAGGATGTGGCCGGCGAGGCAAGGACCCGCTGTTTTTCTACGGCCGACGGGGCGATAGCCAAGGTTTGGGAGGAAATCGCGCCCAGGATACCGAAGGTGAGGGGATCGTTCAGCGCGGTTTGGACCGCTTGTGTGGCCCCCTCTTCCGTGCTCCCGGTGTCGTGATACATGACCAGGACTTGGGTGCCGTCAATACCGCCGTTGCGTGTGATTTCGGCCGCGGCCTGATCAAAACCCGTCTTGGCTTTCTGGCCGTTGAGGGCGTGGACGCCATCCAAGGGCAGGATGGCGTGGAAATGCAGGACGGAGGGCAGCAAGGTGTAGGATTCGCCCGCGATACCGCCTTCGGGTTGTTCATCATGCGTGGCCAAGGGCTCGTTGGACGCCACCGCGCGGATGGAGTTGTCATCGAGCAGAGCGATTGCCAAGACACCCGCGCCGGTTCCCCGCGCGACTTTCACTCGGTAGGTGGTGGGGTTGATGGGCTCAATCGATTCTACATGGCAACCGGATAATCCTTCGCTTTGGGTCAGTTGAAAATCGGAGGGATCCAGGCCGGTGATGGGGATATTGAAAGCAAGAATGAAGTGGACATCGAGGGTTGGTGGCAGATCCTGGCGATATTCCCGCTTGAGAGAGAGGGCGGCAGGATAGACGTTGTTGGTTACCGAGCCAAAGACGTCGCTGGAGTTAT
>JAVFAP010000343.1:0-5106 GCA_034002445.1 bacterium
CCCAGCGGGGATATGACCCAGGGGGATTTGATCCGCAACACGCCGGGCTTTCCGCAAGCGCCGGTAATCTATGCCTGGGATCTGGGGCCACGCAACGCGGAGTTGCTTGCCGCCTTTCCCCACCGTACCGTCTATTTCTTTGGTCAGAACAAAAAGACAGGGGTTTTTTACTTGAAATTATTGACTTTACCCAATGGCAATTTATAGTTTGAAAGAGAGGGAATCCCCTTTTTATTGCCTTTTGTTTGCCGATGAAACATCCAAAACACGCCTTGGAGTTCCGCCAGGGATCATGTAGACTGAAAGAGAGCCCCCCTTGCCTCCTGAGATGATTTGACCCCAGAACAGGAGGCCGCGGAGGGGGAAGAAGAAGTCCCAGCACGCCTGTGCAGGGAAAGAACATCCTAAAACCAGTGGAGAGGGCATGTTATGACTGCCACACAATACGCAATTTCGATCAACGGCCAATTTTTTACCAGAGAAAACGCCAAGATTTCTGTTTTCGACCATGGCTTTTTATATGGGGATGGCGTCTTTGAAGGGATTCGGATTTATAAAGACAAGATTTTCCGGGGCGAACGCCATGTGGCTCGTCTTTTCCGCTGTGCCCGGGTTGTGGCCATGCAAATCGGAATGACGCAAGAAGACCTGTTGAATGAGATCAAGAAAGTGGCCCAACATTGGGCGGAGATCAACCAGGTTGATCTGAAAACCAACGACAATCCACTCTATGTCCGCGTTGTGGTCAGTCGGGGGGATGGGGATATGGGGCTCGATCCACGGAAATGCCCCAAGCCCAATATCATCATCATCATCGACCGCTTAAAATTATACCCTCAGGAGTATTATGATCATGGCCTCACCCTGGTGACAACCGTGATTCGCCGGAATTCGGCGGATGCGCTGCCACCCCAGGTGAAATCGCTCAACTATCTGAACAATGTCCTGGCAAAATTGGATGCCAACCGGCAAGGGGCCGCGGAAGCGATCTTTTTGAACCATCAAGGCTATGTCGCCGAAGCGACAGCGGACAATATTTTTGTTGTTTCGCAGGGACGGATCAAAACTCCCTATGTCAACGATGGGGCGTTGCCAGGCATCACCCGAGAATCGGTGATGGAACTGGCGTTGGAACTCGGAATTCCCATGCAGGAAAGCCATGTTTCCCTGACCGATCTGTTTGGCGCGGATGAATGCTTTGTCACAGGGACGGCGGCCCGGGTCGTGCCGGTTACCACCATCGATGGCCGGTCGATCGGAACGGGGCAGCCCGGTCCGGTCACACGCCAATTGATGACGGCTTTTGTCGACTTGACCGAAAAAGACGGTGTCCCCATCTACGAAGAAATCTGTGCTTGACTCGTCCCAAGAAGGGGGCATGCTCATGAATTGCGAGATCTGTAAGAAAAATGTAGCGAGAATTCATGTGACGCAAATTCGCGATGGCAACAAACTGTCAATTCATATTTGCCCCGAATGCGCTCTGGAGAAGGGAGTGGCCGGACCGGCCATCAACACTTCGTTCTCGATCGAGCAGATTGTGAACCAAGCCAGCAAAGGCGTGACGTTGGACTCTCATGCGCTGATGAATCCCAAAACCTGCACCGCCTGTGGATTGACCTACAATGCGTTTAAGGAAAGCGGGCGTTTGGGCTGCGCGATGTGCTATGATCTGTTTGCCGATGAATTGGAGCCGCTTTTGCTGCGGATTCAAAAAGAACTGCGTTACAACGGAAAATACCCGGAGGAAGGCAATGACCTCCTCCAAAAGAAACGGGAAATCGCCGAACTGAAACGACAGTTGAAAATCGCGGTCGAGAAAGAAGATTTTCATAAAGCGGCCGAATTGCGCGATCGGATCGTGGAACTCGGGAAACAATTGCTCCAGCTCGAACATCAGAGTGAATGATTGTTGAATTCTGGAAAGGCGGGTCAATGCCGTGGGTTTACCGCGTTCGGTTTGTTCGGAGTGTGGCTGGTTAAAAATCGGGGATCCAACCAACCCGTTGGTTGTGAGTAGCCGTATTCGGCTGGCGCGGAATTTGGAAGAGATTCCCTTTTCTCACTGGGCGACTTCTTCCGATTTGGAGCGCATCGCGGAATCGGTCCGGGAGGCGATGCCGGCGTCGCCTCATCTCAAAGATGGCCATTTGTTGTGTATTGATGATTTGGATAGTTTGGATCGCCAATTTTTGGAAGAGCGGTACTTGATCAGCCGGGAGTTTCTCAAGGGTGGCATTCAACGCTACGTTGTGGTTCATCCCGAGCAGACGGTTTCGCTGATGATCAACGAAGAGGATCATATCCGCCTGCAGATGATCATGGCGGGGATGAATCTACGCGCTCTTTGGAAAACGATAGACGAAATCGATACCGAACTAGAAAAAAATCTGCCTTTTTCGTTTTCCACCCGCCTGGGCTATCTGACCGCGTGCCCCACCAATGTGGGAACGGGGATTCGCTGTTCGGTGATGGTTCATCTTCCCGCGCTGGTGATGACCCGCCGGATCGAGCAGGTCTTTCATGCGGTTACCCATATGGGGTGCACCGTTCGCGGTTATGCCGGGGAAGGCAGCGATATTGTCGGCAATCTGTTTCAACTTTCCAATCAGTGGACTTTGGGGATCACCGAGAATGATACCCTGACCAAGCTGGAAGCCTTGGTGGATAATATCTTGAACCAAGAGCGGATTGCCGAAGCGGAACTCTACCACGAAAACAAAATGAAAATCGAAGACCGGGTGTGGCGTGCGTATGCCACCCTCAGCCAAGCCCGGGTGCTCTCCTCGGGGGAGGCGATCGAACTGTTTTCCATCATTCGCCTGGGCCGCAGTTTGGAAATTCTGGATTCTCCGGCGGTGCAGCGGATCAATGAGATGATGATCGAGACACGGCCAGCCCATCTCCAAAAACGGGCCGGGAGCACGTTGACCGCCATGGAACGGGATGTGTGCCGGGCCAAATTGATTCGCGATTGGTTCAACGATGCCATACGTTCCTGATTTGAAAATTCCGAATATAATGAGAAAGCCCCGGTTGTGCCGGGGTTTTTCGAGTTGGTTTTCAGTGGAGGATCCCCAAGGCGTTCGCCTTTTTGCAAAAGAGGAGTAGGAATTATGATGTTTGATCGGCTCACCGAAAGAGCGCGCTTGGTGATGAAGCGCGCCAAGGAAGAAGCAGCCCGGGTTGGCAGCAGCCATGCCGCCACGGAACATATCTTATTGGGCTTGATCGCGGAGGGAGAAGGGGTCGCCGCCACCGCGATGCGGAACATGGGCTTGAACCTGGATTCGCTACGCATGGAAATTGTGAAAAGCCTGGGGCACGAAAATGGCGGCGGTGTCTCGGATTCGACCATCTCACTCTCGCCCAGTGCCAAGCGGGCGATCGAGTTTGCCTATCAGGAAGCCCAAGCCTTCGGGGTGAATTTCATCGGGACCGAACACCTGCTCTTGGGTGTGATCCGCGAAAATGAAGGCCTGGCCGCTCGGGTGCTGGCCAGCCATGGGATTGATTTGATCAAGGCGCGCAGTGAAATCTTGCGCCTTATGGGAGGCGGGCCCCAAGAAGCGGTGGCGGCGGGAAAATCCAAAAGCAAAACCCCCGCGCTGGATGCGTTTGGGACCGATTTAACCGAACTTGCTCGACTCAGCAAACTGGATCCGGTGATCGGCCGCCAGGATGAAATTGAGCGTGTTATCCAGATTCTCTGCCGTCGCACCAAGAACAATCCGGTTTTAATCGGCGAGGCCGGGGTGGGGAAAACCGCGATCGCGGAAGGATTGGCGCAGCAGATTGTCAGCCGTACCGTGCCGGATCTGCTCTTGAACCGCCGCTTGATCACCCTGGACTTGGCTGGTCTGGTCGCGGGAACCAAGTACCGTGGCCAGTTTGAAGAACGCCTGAAAGCGGTCTTGGAAGAAATTCGCCGTTCCAACAATATCATTCTTTTTGTCGATGAACTGCATACCCTGGTCGGCGCGGGGGCGGCGGAAGGCTCCATGGATGCCTCCAACATGCTCAAGCCTGCCCTGGCTCGGGGTGAATTGCAATGTATCGGTGCCACCACCCTGGATGAATACCGTAAGTATATCGAGAAAGACAGTGCCCTGGAACGCCGTTTCCAGACGGTCATGGTCGATCCCCCCAATGTGGTCCAGACCATCCGAATTTTGGAGGGATTGCGGGATAAATACGAAGCCCACCACCGCGTTCGCTTTACCGATAAAGCTATCCAAGCCGCAGCGGAAATGTCGGACCGGTTTGTTACCGAACGCTACCTACCCGATAAGGCGATCGACTTGATTGATGAAGCCGGCTCCCGCGCCCGCCTGCAAGCGACGACCCGGCCCAAGGATCTCCGGGAAATTGACGACAAGATCAATCAGATCATGAAAGAGATCGAGGCCGCGACGGTGGCCGAAGAGTTCGAGAAATGTCTGGAACTCAAACGTTCCCGCGAAGAACTGCGAGAGCAGCAAACCATTCTGACCAAGGAATGGGAAGAATCACGCAATAAGGGCGATGAAGCGATGGTGGATGAAGACGATATCGCCTATGTCATCTCCAAGTGGACTGGGATCCCCATGGTGCGGATCGAGGAGAAAGAATCCGAACGCCTGATGCGTATCGAGGATGAACTGCATCACCGGGTGGTTGGCCAGGAAGAGGCTATTTCCACCATTGCCAAAGCGATTCGCCGTTCCCGCGCGGGACTGGCAAACCAAAAGCGGCCGATCGGCTCGTTTCTCTTTTTGGGGCCCACTGGGACTGGCAAAACCCATCTGGCCAAAACCTTGGCCGAATTCATGTTTGGTGATGAAGACGCGTTGATCACCGTGGATATGTCGGAATATATGGAAAAATTCGCGGTCTCGCGCCTGGTTGGCGCGCCTCCCGGCTATGTGGGGCATGATGAAGGCGGGCAGTTAACGGAAAAAGTCCGGCGTAAACCGTATTCGGTCATCTGCCTCGATGAGATCGAAAAAGCCCATCAGGATGTTTACAATATCTTGCTACAAGTGCTGGAGGAAGGTCGTTTGACCGATTCCACCGGGCATAAGGTGGATTTCCGGCACACCATTCTGATCATGACCTCGAATATCG
>JAVFAP010000344.1:0-5096 GCA_034002445.1 bacterium
TATTGGAGAATCCAGGATTAAACCAGCTGCATTATGGATGAAAGAGAACATCCCAGCCAAAGAAACTGTTTTTCATGGTGATTGGGACGATTTTCCAGAACTCTTTTTTTATAATCCAAATAACTATTATCTCACTGGCTTAGACCCCATCTTTATGTATGCTTCCGATCCTGATCTATGGATACGCTGGAAAAAAATAGGCCGTGGTGAAACCTCAAATCCAGATATTGAAATCAAGAAGAATTTCAATGCGCGGTATGCATTTTTCACAAAGGATTTGCATAATGCGATTGAGCAGTTCCGTAAACATCCTAAAATAACTACAGAATTTGAGGATCAAAATTGTATAATTTTCGAAATTCATGATAAATTTGTCAATCAAGCAACGGGCGCAGTTACAATACAGGATGCAACATTTCCCAAATAATAAATATTCTTATGCATAAAAATTCAATTTTCTGTAGCAAATATAATCAATTTCTGGATTTATTTTCCCTTTTATCCCGTCATTATTCCTGGGGAATGCTCGTTTTAACATGGATGATCCTGTCGTTGCCATATTTACATCACAATTTTTTTATAACCCATGATGGGAATTATATGTATGAACGAGTTGTCGAATTGGCATTTACATTCAATCATACTCCTTTTGGATCGCGCTGGTTGCCCCATTTGGCGGAAGGATTTGGGTTACCTGTTTTTTATTTTTATCCTCCGCTCTTTTTTTATCTTTGTGCAGGATTTACCGTTTTGGGTCTTAGCGCAGCGATTGCTTATAAAGTAACGTTTTAGCCACCTCAAAAAAATTTTGGAAAAATTTACGTTGGGGCGTTACCTTTGGGGTAATTTCGAAGTTTTTACTCGTATGAAAAAGAACCAAGAGATTGCCCATACGATTTTACTCGAAATCCTGAACGGAAACCGGCCTCTCACAGAGGACGGCATACGGGCTTTAGTTCAGGAAGATCCGGAAATTTCTGTATTATTGATTCTTGAAGAGGCTCGCCGTCTTCGTGATATCCTAGGATCCAAACAAAGGAAAGCAGCGAGTACTCCCTCGGGGATGATTCCTCCCCACGAAAAACCCAATACCCAGAAGGACAAAAAGAAGAAGCAGCGGGGCCGCAAGCCAGGTCACAAAGGGGCTAGCCGCAAAAATCCGGATGCGATTACATAAACAGTGGAGCAGCAAATCCGCTTTGCTGTTGTCATGCGGAAAGTGTGCCAAGGCAATCAATGTGAAAAGGGGGCATGGGTGCAATCAGTCCTGATGACCATCTTTCGTACCTTGAAGCGACGGGTTTATAATCCGGTTCCAATTATCGTTGAAGCCCTCAAAACATTGGTCATTACTGGGGAATTACCACCTTTCCCACCAGCCGTTTCTTCAGTTGGCTAAAACGTTACGATATCTTCATGACTCCACCACGAATAAGGTCATTCCTAAAGCGTTTCATCTCGCTCTCCTGAATTGTATTTACAAATTTTCAAACCCGTTATTGAAAGAAACTTACCGGCTTATGCACTCTCCACAGGACAGAATTTAATCATACCCTATGATAAGTGTCAAGAATATTTAAATAATATTTACGATCGATTAAATTACAGTCAACCGAATTCTGTGGTTTTTCCCCTGGAGATGGTCGCAAAGCGAGCGCAGGGACATCGGTTTATGCAGCCATCGTACGGCCTCGGGAGGGGAATGCGGTATGTAGGCCGGTCTATCACGTGCCGCTCCAGTGATTTGTGAGATAATGGTTGGTGGAGTGGGTGTGGTGTTTGTGCAAGCATCGTGTGTCAAAATTGTGGGATACACGCCTGGTGGCATTTTGTGCCAACCCTGCAATTGCAGTGGATGGGGTGTTGCAGATTGTTGGCAGATGTGGGAAGACGGACTGCAGGGGCAACGTGCCTCGCGGCGCGTTGCCCCTGTTTGCCTGCCTGTTACCATTGTAAACAATTAATTTTTATCGGCTTATCTGTCTTCTGGAGGAAGGCCCATGCCACGGCGGTCTGGATAGGCCGGTTTTTTGGGATGGGTATGAGGCTCGGTTTTGATGGCGGTCATCATCAGATCGATTGCCGCGTCCAATTGGGGATCGCCGCCGTTGACCATTTTGGATGGATCGTCCACCACTTCGATATCGGGATCAACCCCGTGCCCTTCGATTCCCCAGGTGCCATCGGTTTCATAAAAACCAAAGGTGGGCGCGATAACCATGCCGCCATCAATCAATGCGGGATTCCCAGAAATGCCTACTAGGCCGCCCCAGGTGCGGGTGCCGATCAGTTTTCCAATCCCGGCTTGTCGGAAATAGTAGGGGAAGGCATCCCCGCCGGACGCGGAAAGCGAGTTGATCAGCATGCACTTGGGACCCGCATGCGTATCCGGCGGCCAAATCCAATCCTTGCCATCCCGTCGCGCCCAGTAATTGAGCACCGGCCGGTTGAGCAGCTGGATCATCAGGTTGGGGATGTACCCGCCCCCATTCCAGCGCTCATCGATGATCAGCGCTTCCTTATGGATTTGGCCGTAAAACTGGCGGAAGAGATCATTGTTGCCATCCGCCGAAGTATTGGTGACAAAGAGATAACCAACCCTGCCTCCGGTTTTTTTATCCACATACTGCCGGTTTTGCTCGATCCACGCACGGAAGCGCAGGCCGCTTTCATCCCCACGCAATTCCAGCAGCACATCGCGGGCACTCTCATCCATCACGGGTTTACCGCTGACAGTCAGAGTGGCCGTCATGCCAGCCAGACCCACAAAGGCCGCCCAGGGATCTTTTGTTGTATCGAGGGGAACCCGGTTGACCGCCAGCAGGTAATCGCCCTCGGCAAGATCCCCCTTCTTCAGAGGATCTAGCGGGTTTCGTGCGTCGTAGTCCCACTCCGCACCCCGGTAGATTTTCTTGATCAGGTATGCGCCTTCATGGAGTTCAAAATCCACCCCCAGCATCCCCACGGATACCCGGGGTTCTTCCTCCAAATCGGGATTCCCACGGTTGTAGGCGTGGCCTACGTTGAGTTCCGCGATCATCTCATCGATAACAAAACTGACATCCTCGCGGGACTGGCAGTCCTCCAGCATCTGCACATAGTGATCGTACATGGCCTGCCAATCCACGCCGTGCATGTTGGGGTCATAGAAAAAGTCACGCATGACGCGCCAGCCGTCCCGGAAGAGTTGCCGCCATTCCGCCTGGGGTTCAATCGCGGCAACCATATCCCCCGTGCCAATCGCGTCTTCCAATTTTTGATCGGCTGCGGCATCCACAATATAAAACCGGTCCCCCTTCCTTACGCCCAGTTTTTTACCGTCTGCCGTGATTTGAAATGAGCCACAGTCGGACAGGACAGTTTTCTCTTCCTTCTTTTCATCAGCCAAATCTAAGATATACACCGCTGACTGCACCCCTGGCAAACGGCTTCCCCGCACATACAGCAGTTTGCCGCTGTCATTGACCGCGATCCCTCCAGAATACTCCCCTTTTTTGACGGGCAGTTGAAATGCGCGCTGCTCAAAGCCTTCCAGGTCAATTTTTATAGGCTCCTTTTTGTCCTTGGATTCCTGATCCGCGGCGTTGTCTTTTTCTTTCTCCCCATCTTTTGATAATTCATCCGTAGTGGATGTAGCGTCCTTGGGTACGTCGGCTTTTTCTTCCTTACCCGTTTCCCACGTTTCCTCATCACTTTTGGCGAGGAAGGGATTCTGGACCTCGGCGCGCAGGGGAGCCGCCATCAGGATACCGGTATCGACATGCATGTACGACCAAGCCACTTCCGAGTGAATCAGAGTATCGAACGCCCGGTTGCTGGCAAAGAAGAGGAACTCGCCCTTGCGGTCGAAGGTGGGCGCTGTGTCGTTGAAAAAGCCGCTAGTAACCTGGTGTGATTTATTGGCCTCTACATCGTACAACCAGATCGCCGACTGGCGGTTCTCCCCTGTCTTGGTATAGGCCAGCCAGGTGGAGTCGTGCGACCAGTTGACCGCCGCGCGGCCAGCCCAGGGGTCTTGATCTACAAATTTTGTATCCTTGCTTTCGACCGTGTGGACATACAAAGCCCCGGTTTTATCGGTGAACGCGATCCGCTTGGCATCGGGTGACCAGGTTGGATCGTAGCGAAACACAGCCCCTCCCGAGGTGAGCGCTTGGGGTTCGCTCTTGCCATCAGACTGGCGGATGTAGAGTTCATACTCGCCGCTCTGGTCGGAAAAATAGGCGATCCAGCGGCCATCCGGGCTCCAGGCTGGGGACCGTTCCGCCACGCCGCTGGTGCGGGTCAAGTTCAGCACAGGTCCGTTCTTCTGGGGCAGTGTCCAAAGATCTCCCCTGGCTTCAACGACAATCCGCTTGGCGGTGGAAGAAAGGCCCCAGTTGGTGATGCGATCGCTCACCGCGATCCGCTGGGTGCGCAGTTTGGGCCGGGCGCCGGGGATCATCACCTGGACGGTGCGGGTTGCACCGCTGGCGAGGTTGGCAAGATAGAGATCGGAGCCATTTTGGAATACGATCTCCCCTTCCCCATCGGTTCCCGGCCCCAAGGCGGGAAATTTACAATCGAACGCGCTGAAATGGGTCAGCGGCTGGTGCTCCTTGGTTTGGGTATCGTAGGCCCAGAGATTGAGGCGGTGATTTTCACCCCGGTCGGAGAGATAGTACAATTTGTGGCCATGCCACATGGGGTAGGTATCGGTCCCCTCCCACGTGGTAATTTTCTCGGAGGTGTAATTCTTCAGGTTAAACAGCCAGATCTCGCTGGCCCAGCCGCCGCGATAGCGTTTCCACGTGCGGAAATTGCGGGTAAAGGGGGTATAGGCCAGCCACTCCCCACAGGGGCTGATACTGGCATCCGCGCCATAAGGAACCGGTAGTTTTTGCGGCAGCCCACCCAGGGGAGAGACGATGAACAACTGATCCTGCCGTGCCAGCCCTGCCTGCATGGTGGAGAAGAAGAGGAGCTGGTCTTGCCCGGTCCAGTCGCAGAGCGTCTCGGTGGCGGGATGGTGCGTAACCCGGAAGGGAATCCCCCCATCGACCGAGACCGTGTAGAGATCCTTGCCCCCATCATAATTGCCCATGAAAGCGATCCGC
>JAVFAP010000345.1:0-5063 GCA_034002445.1 bacterium
AGGCCACGTTAAGCCCTACGACATTTAGTCTCTATACCCTGTTGGGGGATTTGGAAACTATTTTCCGAACCCGCACAGAGGAAAAAAATTTGCAATTCTTGATGGAGCGAAGCGAGTTATCCTCCGCGTTGATTTGCGCGGATCAAGGGAAATTGCGGCAGGTATTTGTCAACTTGATTGGCAATGCGGTAAAATTCACGGACAAAGGGGGGGTGGCGGTACGGGTTCGTTTGGAGCCGCATGGCACCAAGGAGAAGGGGGATTCAGAAGCTCTGCGCTTGATTGCGGAGGTGGAGGATACCGGTCAGGGGATTCCCGCAGGGGAAGTGGAGAAGATCTTCGATGCGTTTTACCAAGCGGAAATTGGGCTTAAAGAAGGGGGCACTGGTTTGGGGCTGGCGATCAGCCGTAAGTTTATTGAGATGATGGGTGGAACCCTGCGGGTACGCAGCACGGTTGGCCGGGGCAGTCGCTTTTTGTTCGATGTGGTTGTGGGCCTGCCGGATCCGCTTTTTGCGGAACAGCAGGCGGTGGTACCGCGACATATCCAAGGAATTGCTGCCGGGTTGGGGCCTTACCGTGTCTTGCTGGTGGATGATGTCCCCGCGAACCTGGTCCTCTTGCGCGAAATGCTCGGGCCGATTGGCTTTGAGCTGAAGGAGGCGTGTAATGGATTGGAAGCCCTGGAGATGTTTGAATCATGGGAACCGCACGCGATTCTGATGGATATGCGGATGCCGATTATGGATGGCTATGAAGCCAGCCGGATCATTAAAACTTCGCCACGTGGGGCTTTGACATACGTCATCGCACTGACAGCCAGCGCCTTTGAGGATTATAAAGAGAAGGTCATGGAGACGGGGGTGGATTTGTATATGCGGAAACCGTTCCAAACCGATGAACTGTATGATGCACTGGCGCAGGGCTTGGGGTTGCACTATACATATACGGATGATTATGAAGAATTGCATGGCGAGGAAAATTGGGTAACCAGTGAATCCATCTCCTATGTACCGGAGAATTGGGTTCAGACCTTGAAAGAGGCAGTGAATGAAGGGGATATCGCGCATGTCATGGAACTGATTCATTTCTTGGAACTAGAGAAACCCAAGATGGCGAAGGAACTACAGAAACTGGCGGAACAATTTGATTATGAAACGCTTTTGGAGCGATTGAGGAAGATAGACGAATCTTATGGATAATCTACAAACGACTCCGACGGTTATGGTTGTGGATGACACGACCGCCAATTTGAAACTGCTGCAAGAGATGCTGTATGCCAAGGGGTACCGGGTGCTAGCGTTTCCCGATGGCCGGATGGCTTTACAAGCCGCGGCGAAACGGCCGCCGGATTTGATTTTGCTGGATATCAGCATGCCCGGAATGAATGGCTTCGAGGTGTGTGAGCATTTAAAAGCGGATCCGATTCTCTCCGCGATTCCGGTATTATTCATCAGTGCACTTTCTGAGGTCTCGGATAAGGTCAAAGCCTTCCGGGTCGGGGGGGTGGACTATATAACCAAACCTTTCCAGATCGAGGAGATTTATGCGCGAGTGGATACCCACTTGCGGCTGCGGAGGCTGCAATTGGAGTTGGAGAAGCACAACTTGAATCTGGAAGAGTTGGTGCAGGAGAAGGTGAAGGAAATCTCGGACTCGCAGTTGGCGGCGATCGTCGCCTTGGCGAAACTGGCGGAATCCCGCGATGATGATACCGGCACGCATATTATCCGAACACAAGAGTATTGCAAAACCCTGGCGGAGAAATTGCGGGAGTACCCTGGCTATGGGGAGCGGATTGATGAGACTTTTATCACCAATATCTATCATGCCTCGCCCCTGCACGATATTGGCAAGGTGGGCATTCAGGACAGCATTTTGCTGAAACCGGGGAAACTGACGGTGGAAGAATTTGCAATCATGAAGACCCATGCCATTATTGGAGCCCAAACACTGGAAAGTGCCTTGAAACAATATCCCCGCAATACCTTCTTACAGATGGGGTTGGAGATCGCCCTCGGGCACCATGAACGGTGGGATGGGAGTGGGTATCCGGCCGGCTTAGCGGGGGAAGCCATCCCTATCTCGGCGCGGATCATGGCCGTGGCGGATGTGTATGACGCCCTGCGGTCTAAACGGCCCTACAAACCCGAGTTTCCGCATGAAAAGGCGTGTTCCATCATCCTGGAGGGAGCGGGAAGCCATTTCGATCCAAGGCTGATCGAGGCCTTTCAAGAGATCGAAGGTGAGTTTGCCCGGATTCGTATGAGGCATGATGACGAGGATGTATTCTGAGTTGTTGTGGCTGGAGGATTGAGGAATTGAACCAGACAGGACCATTGTGAGACACCGTCTTCCCTGAAAACGAAACTAAATCAGAGGCTGCACAGATGAAGGTCTTTTTATCCCACATGGCATTGTTTGTTCAAACCCATCTGCGGATGGTCTATTTTGGCTTTTCGCTTTTTTGTTTTGTTGTGCTTTCCGCGGTCTTGATGTACAAAGCAGACCATTCCATGCGGGAAGCCTTGCTGGAAGAAACAAGCCAGGCCGCTGCGCTGATTTCCCTGGAACCATTCATCCGACTCTCGGGCACGAATGAGGATTTGTCTACCCCGGCCTATCTATCTTTGAAAGAAATGTTGACCGAACTAAAAAAGCAAAATGAAAAATACCATTTTGTGTATGCCTTGGGAGCCCGAGACAATGGAGAAATTTATCTGTATGCCGATAGTGAGCCCCTCGGCTCGGCAGAAGAATCGCTTCCAGGGGAGGTGTATGCGGAAGCGACTGAAGCACTGCACTCCCTCTTCGATACGGGGATTGGCTTTGTGGAAGGACCCTTCACGGACCGATGGGGGACATTTGTCAGTGGAGTTGTGCCCATTTTTGATCCCCAATCGCGGACAGTGAAAGCGGTGGTGGGGATCGATATCGATGCGGCAACCTGGAGATGGGATGTGCTGGGTCAAGTTGCGGTTCCGGCGATGCTGTTGATCATGGTTTGGGTTGGTTTGTTCAGTGTTCTCATCGCATCCCGCTATACGGTGGATCTGACGAAGCCCTTGGTCCACCATTTGATCTTACCCATCGCGGTGGTTCTGCTGATTCCCATCGCGGTGTTGGTGATTTGGTATTGGTATTATACGGAAACGCGTTACCGTCACTTGCTACTTTCCGATCTGACCGAGATTATCGATGATTTTGACATGGTCCGGAAATTGAAATCGGATGGGATGGCCATGGCGTTGCAAGCGGTCTCTACGGATCAGCCCACGTGGGCGGCGATGGAAGCGGGCGACGCGGACCGGCTGTATAGCTTGTGGGAACCTCTTTACGAAACCCTGAAGCAACGCGATTCCATTAGTCAGTTTTCTTTTATTGCTGCGGACCGGACTTGTTTGCTGCGCCTGCATGATTCTGTCAAAAAAGGGGATCGAATCGACCATGAGACCATCCGAAAGGCAGAACGAACGGGGCAGATGCAAACGGGGTTTGAAATGGGGCCCTTGGGCATGATGACGCAGCGGGTGGTGCAGCCGCTGATGCAAGGGACTACATTGATCGGATTTGTGGAGATGGGGTGGGTGGTTGAAAAGGCGCTCCCTGTCTTGCATCGGGTAGAGAATGTTAAGTTTGTCGCATTGATTCGTAAGGATTTGCTGGACCGCTCCCTATGGGAAGAGGGCATGGCCCGCATGGGCCGGAACGCCAACTGGGAGCAGTATCCCACCCGGGTTGTGGTCTACAGCACAATACCGAATATTCCGTCGGAACATCTGGTGGCGGTTCAAGCCCTGATTCAGGAGGAGGGTGGGAAACAAGAATTTTTGCATGGGAAACAGTGGGATCTATCTGTTCTTCCGATTATCGAGTCGTCGGGACGGAATGTTGGGGAGTTACTGGTCATGCGGGATATCTCTGCCATGAGACGTGTGGCGGGGTGGAGTTTGGGTTTTGTCATGATCGGGGGAGGGGTTTTTGTTTCACTGCTCTTGGGATTTCTCTATGTGCTTCTCTTTCAGGCGGACCGGGGGATTCAGGAACAAAAGAAATTATTGCAGGAGAGCCAAGAGCGGTTGCATGCGACGTTGTATTCGATTGGGGATGGGGTGATCAGTACGGATGCCGTGGGGCGGGTGATGGAGATGAATCCGGTGGCGGAAACCCTTACTGGCTGGCGCAATGCGGAGGCCCGAGGGGAACGGTCGGATGTTGTTCTGAAGTTAAAACAAGGTGAGGGGGGAGGACGCTATCCTGACCCAATCGAGAAAGTACTACAGACAGGCGAGGTTGTGGAACTGAGCAATCACACCATCCTGGTATCCCGGGATGGGGTTGAGCGCCAGATAGCCGACACGGCGGCACCGATTTTTAATTCGGAACGGGAGATTATCGGAGCGGTGATTGTCTTCCGGGATGTGACCGAAGAATATCATCTCCGGAATACCTTGGTTGAGAGAGAAAAACATTACCGGGCTCTGGTGGAGGGCTCCCCCAATGCGGTGTTTCTTTTGGATCAAGACGGGCAAATTGTATCCACGAACCGGTATGCCTCCGAGATGTTTGGTTTCTCAACGGATTCCATCGCAGGCTGTCATTTTGTGAATCTCTGGTCAATCCCGGATCGAGTGGAAGCCGAGGCGGCGTTCCGCCAGTTTCGGGAAGGATGTCAATGTTGCTTTGAGGCCGCGTCGAGTCGTCCGGATGGAGGGGAGACGGAGTGGCTGGTGATGTTGAACCCCATCGCGGAGGATCCCATGCAACGTTTTATTGGGATCGCTGTGGATATTACCGAGAAAAAAAGGGCGGAAGAGGCCGTATACGAGCGGGAACGCTATTTACGTTTGATTTTGCAGACGGTGGTGGATGGTTTTTGGATTGTGGATGGGCAGGGAAGAATTCAGGTGTTCAACGAAGCCTATTGCACCATGTCGGGTTACAGCCGTGAGCAACTGCAGAAGATGAGTGTCCCAGATATCGATATCCAATTTGGATTCCCTCAAATGGTTAACCGGATGAAGTGGATTCAGCGGATGGGATCGGACGCGTTTGAAACCAAG